>NZ_JBHVYK010000011.1:62838-125270 GCF_042880855.1 Streptomyces sp. NPDC058291 | reverse complement strand
GGACGCCGGGCAGGACGGGTACGCCGAAGGGGCCGGACACGGCGGTCATGCCGAACAGGGCCGGCAGAGCGGGTACGGCGGGTACGCGGGCGGCGCCGAGTACGGCGGGTACGACGGGTATGGCGGACACGCCGGACACGTCCGGCAGGCCGGGCAGGACGGGCAGGACGGGTACGCCGAAGGGGCTGGACACGGCGGATATGCCGAACAGGGCCGGCAGAGCGGGCACGGCGAGCCGGCCGGCCGGAGCGGCTACGGCGAGCGCGTCGGCCACGGCGGGCCCGCCGAACCGCGCGGCCACGGCGGGGCCGTCGACCAGGGTGACCTCGAGGGGTACACCGCGCAGGGTGGGTACGGCCGGTACGCCGGGCAGGTCGGCGGTGGTGGCGGGCGGGCCGTTCCGGCTGTTTCCGGGGCCGACCTCGCGGCCCTCGTCGCCGACGCCTGCGGCGCCGACCCCGCCCGCGTCACCGGCTGGTTCACCGCGATGACGCGGCTCGGCGTGCTGCGCCCCGACCCGTCCGGCCGCCCGCGGTACGCGCATCCCCTCCTGCGGGACGCCGTGCTCGGCGGCTGGTCCACCGCCCGTCGTCAGGAGGCGCACCGGGCGGTCGCCCAGGCGATGCTGCGCCGGGGCGACCACATCGACGCGGTGGCACGGCAGTTGCTGGGCAGCGCGCCGGCCGGCCTGCCCTGGGCGCCGCGCGTGCTGCGCGACGCCGTCGCCGTCGCCGCCCGCGAGGGCCGCGCCGACGACGCCGTCCGCTACCTGCGCCGGGCCCTGCAGGAGCCGCTCCCCGACGACCTGCGCCAGCGCCTGCTGACGGAGCTCGGTTCGCTGGAGTACGCCGGCGCCGACGCCCCGACCGGCATCCCGCGGCTGTCCGAGGCGCTGGACCTGCCCGCCGACCCCCGCGACCAGGTCCGCACGGCGATCGCCCTGAGCACCGCCCTCGCCGGCCGCGGGGAGGTCCGCACCGCGGTGGCGGCGCTGCGCGGGCTGGAGTCCCGGCTGGCGGACGGCCACGCCGATCTCGCCCACACGCTGCAGACGGCGTCCGCGCTCCTGTCCGACCAGGACCAGACGGTCCGCGGCGAGGCCTACCGCTGGGTGACGGAGACCGCGGAGCGCTCCCCGCGCCTGGTCGGCGCCTCCGGCCGGGCCCTGCTCGTGCGGTACGCGGCCACCGCCGGGGAGATCTCGGCCCGGGAGGCGATGCGGCGCCTGCGCTCGTTGCTGACCGAACCGGCCGACCCGCTCGCGGAGCCTTTCCTGCTGGGCACGGCGGCGGCGGTGGCCCAGTGGGCCGACGAACTCGACGAGGCGGACCGCCTGGTGGAGCGCGGCCTGGCCGGGCAGCGCCCGTCCCTGCTGCACCCGATGGCCCAGGCCCTGCTGGACACCAGGTGGGACACGGCGGCGGCGCGCGGGGCGTACGGCGTCCTGCTCGGGCCGCACCCCGGGGGCCGCTCCCGGCGCGCCGACGGCGGCCCGGCCAACGCCGACGCGCACGTCCTGCTGGCCCTGGTGGAGACGGGCCGGACGCGGGAGGCCCGCCGGCTGGCGGACGCCTTCGACCTCCGTGGCACTCCCGACTCCTGGGAGCTGAACCGCTTCCTGTACGCGCGGGGGGTGCTGCGGTTCACCGAGGGCGACGTCGCCGGCGCCCTCCACGACTTCCTGGAGTGCGGCCGCCGGCAGTCCGCGCGCGCCGTCCTCAGCCCCGTCGTCACACCGTGGCGCACGGCGGCCGCGGAGTGCCGGCTCGCGCTGGGCAACCCGCAGGAGGCGCTGACGCTCGCGGCGGAGGAGCTGCGGCTGGCCCGTGTGTGGGGCACCCCGCGCACCGTGGGACGGGCGTTGCGTGTCCTGGGCCGGGCGACCCGGGGGCGGCGGGGCCTGGAGCTGGGCGCGGAGGCGGTGGCCGTGCTGCGCGACGCCCCGGCCGAGGCGGAGCTGGTGGCCTCGCTGCTCGCCCACGGCCGGCAGCTGACCGACGCCGGCGACCGCGGCCGGGGCCGTGAGCATCTGCGCGAGGGCGCCGAACGCGCCGAGCGGCTGGGCAACGTCCGTCTCCTGACGCATGCCGAGCACGCCCTGCGCACCGCGGGCGCGCGCCGCACGACCCCGGCGCACACCGGCTCGGCGGCCCTCACCGGCAGCGAGCGCCGGATCGCCGAACTCGCGGCGGAGGGCCGGACGAACACGGAGATAGCGCAGGTGCTGCACCTGGCCCGCCGCACCGTCGAGACCCACCTGACCAGCACCTACAAGAAGCTGGGGATCCGCCGCAGGGGGGAACTGCGCGAGGCCCTGCGGCAGTGAGCGGCGCCCCGACCGGCGATGGCGCGGAGCGTCCGGGCGCGTCCGGCAGGGCCCGGTGAACAGGACCGCGTGGAGCAACTGCCGCTGGCTGCAAGGGATTTCGGTCACCGAACGCGCTGTGACAGGTCTGCGACCGAAGGAGTGGCCGGTGTCACAGCCGCTCGACCGGCGGCCTGGTGTGATGGCCGGATGCGTACCGCACTCACCGCCCCGCGCGGCTTCCTGCCGCCGCTCGCGGTGCACCTGCTGATCGGTCTCCCCACGGCGGTCGTCGTGCTGTGCGCGCGCTGGTACCTCGCCCACGGGCACTGCGACCAGGGCGACCTGCGCCGCCGCGACCTCGACCTGTGCACGTACGACCAGATCGAGAACAGCGGCTTCGTGCTGACCGCGCTCGTGCTCTTCGCCGGGTTCGTCGCCCTGCTGCTCGTCCTCTTCGACGGCCTCGGTCCCCTGCGGACGGGCCGTCCGCTCCGGCACCGGCTGGTGACCCTCCCCGCGATCCTGCTGCCCTACGCGGCGTACGCCGTGCTCGCCGGGTGACGTTCCCGGAGCCTCGCGCCGATCCTGTGACGCGTATCACGTCACCGGGCCGATCACTCAGGCCCTCCGCGCACGTCGAACAAAGGACGGACAGAACACGGGCGCAGACGAGCGCAGGCGAAGGGACACGATCGAGATGACCGCACCAGTGAAGGGCCCCGCGAGCTACTTCCCGTCCATCGAGAAGAAGTACGGCCGTCCGGTCGACGAGTGGAAGAGCCTGATCCGCTCCTCGCCGCTCACCCGGCACATGGAGCTCGTCGGCTGGCTGAAGGACGAGCACGGTCTGGGCCACGGCCACGCCAACGCGCTGGTGGCGCACACGCTGGCGGAGGACGCCGGACG
This sequence comes from Streptomyces sp. NPDC058291, assembly GCF_042880855.1. Taxonomy (NCBI): domain Bacteria; kingdom Bacillati; phylum Actinomycetota; class Actinomycetes; order Kitasatosporales; family Streptomycetaceae; genus Streptomyces; species Streptomyces sp. NPDC058291. Next base: position 122,056 of record NZ_JBHVYK010000011.1, on the reverse strand, counting down.
CTGAGCCTTCGGCGTGCGCCTCAGCGGCCGCCGGCGCCGTTGCCGCCCGCGGCCGAACGCCGACGGCCCTGAGCGGGACGGCCGCGCCGGGGGCGGGGGGCGGAGCCGTTGTGCTCGCCGCTCCGCGCGCCGCCGTCACGGCCCGAGCCGGAGCCGGAGCCCTTGCGCGCCGCGCCGCTTCGCGCGGGACGGCTCTCGGCGACGACCGGAGGGGCGAGGACGACGGGCACGCCCGAGGGGGCCTGCGCGCCGGTGATGCGGCTCAGCTCGTCGCCTCCCGAGCGGACCGGGGTGGTCTGCGGGGTGATGCCGGCGTCCGCCATCAACCGTGTCATGTCCCGGCGCTGATGCGGCAGCACCAGCGTGACGACGGTGCCGGACTCGCCCGCGCGAGCCGTACGGCCGCCGCGGTGCAGGTAGTCCTTGTGGTCGGCGGGCGGGTCGACGTTCACGACGAGGTCGAGGTTGTCGACGTGGATGCCGCGGGCCGCGACGTTGGTCGCCACCAGCACGCTGACGTGACCGTCCTTGAACTGGGCCAGGGTCCGGTTGCGCTGGGACTGCGACTTGCCGCCGTGCAGGGAGGCCGCGCGCACCCCGACCGCCAGCAGCTTCTTGGCCAGCCGGTCGGCCGCGTGCTTGGTGTCCAGGAACATGATCACGCGCCCGTCGCGGGCGGCGATCTCCGTGGTCGTGGCGTGCTTGTCCTCGTCCTCCACGTGCAGCACGTGGTGCTCCATCGTGGTGACGGCGCCCGCCGAGGGGTCGACGGAGTGGACGACGGGGTCGCTCAGGTAGTTGCGCACCAGCCGGTCGACGTTGCGGTCCAGGGTGGCGGAGAACAGCATCCGCTGGCCGTGGGGACGCACCTGGTCGAGCAGTGCGGTGACCTGCGGCATGAAGCCCATGTCGGCCATCTGGTCGGCTTCGTCCAGGACGGTGACGGCGACCCGGTCGAGCCGGCAGTCGTCCCGGTCGATGAGGTCCTTGAGGCGTCCGGGCGTGGCCACGACGACCTCGGCGCCGGCGCGCAGGGCGCTCGCCTGCCGGCCGATCGACAGCCCGCCGACCACCGTGGCGATCCGCAGCCGCAGCGAGTGGGCGTAGGGGGTGAGGGCGTCGGTGACCTGCTGGGCCAGCTCACGGGTGGGCACGAGGACCAGGGCCAGCGGCTGACGGGGCTCGGCCCGCTGCCCGGCGGTGCGGGCCAGCAGGGCCAGCCCGAAGGCGAGGGTCTTGCCGGAACCCGTCCGGCCACGGCCCAGGACGTCCCGGCCGGCCAGTGAGTTCGGCAGCGTGGCGGCCTGGATGGGGAACGGAGTGGTCACGCCCTCGGCGCCGAGGGCGGTCAGCAGCTGCTCGGGCATGTCGAGCTCGGTGAAGGACTCGACCGCGGGCAGCCCCGGAGTGAGGGTCACGGGCACGGCGAACTCACCGCCGGACGCGGCGGGACGGCTCCCGCGTCCGTTCCGACCGGCTTTGGCCGAACGGGACGAGGCGCCCTGGCGCCCGTCCGTACGGGAGCGGACGGAGCTGTTGCGGTTCATCCGTGACCTTCCTCGAAAGGGCGACACACCATGAGCCGGGGCCCGCACTCGAGAGTGCGGGCCCCGGCCGTGTCGTCCGCTTGAAACAGACGTCAGACGATTCAGGCGGGGAGGATGTTCTCCGCCTGCGGGCCCTTCTGGCCCTGCGTCACGTCGAAGGTAACCTTCTGGCCTTCCTGAAGCTCACGGAAGCCAGACGTGGCGATGTTCGAGTAGTGGGCGAAAACGTCCGGGCCGCCACCCTCCTGCTCGATGAAGCCGAAGCCCTTTTCCGAGTTGAACCACTTCACGGTGCCAGATGCCATGCTGTATCTCCTTTGGGGCAATGCCCGGAGTCCACACCTTGCGGACCCGGTGTCGCAGCATCAGGTAAAGCCCCAAAAACAAAAAGAGTGCCCGTCGACGTATGGTCGAAGAGCACTCAGAAGCCTCTAACCGAAACTGCCACTTCTATCACGGTAGCACAGGTCGGCATGCGGAGTCTGCACGGAGGGGCCGGCCGTGTGTCGACCGGTCGGCGACCGGTGGCGCGGCGGCCGACGGGACGTCCACGGGAGCACCGGAAATGATCTATCACGTCGTACCGCTCGACGACTGGAGCGCCGAACCCGACCGGCCCTATGCGCCGGCCTCCCTCGCAAGGGAAGGGTTCGTGCACTGCTCGCCCGACGAGGAGACCACGCTCACGATCGCCGACGCGTTCTACCGCACCGCCCCGCGCCCGCTGCTGGCCCTGGTCCTGGACGAGACGCGGCTCACCGCGAGGTGCGTGTGGGAGGCGGCCGCCCCGGCGCCGCCGCCCGGCGTGCAGGAGGACACCCGGTTCCCGCACGTCTTCGGCCCGCTCGACCGTGACGCCGTCGTCCGCGTCCTGGAGGTCCGCTGGGACGAGCACGGCCGGGCGACCGCCCTGACCGACGCCGGCTGACCGACGCCGCCGACCGGCCGCCCTCGTCCGACGCCGACCGACCGGCCGCCCTCGTCCGACGCCGCCGGCCCGGCCCCGACCTGTGCGCCTGTGGGCCCGGGGTGTCGGTCGGCCGTCCGGCTCGAAGGTCAGAGGTCGAACTCGTGCGGCGGCAGGTCGAGGGTGAAGCAGGCCTCTCGCACCACGGCCTGCTCGGTCTTGTCGAAGTCGCCGTCGGCGCCGCCGATCACGATGCCGATCTGGACGACGGCGCGGGCCTCGGCCGGCTTCTTCTTCGCCTTGGCGATCTCCTGCAGCACGCTCACCTTGCCGAAGGCGAAGTCGGCGGTCAGCTTGCTCAGGTTGTCGTCGAAGCGCCGCTGGAGGTCCGCGGCGTCGAAGTTCTGCAGCACCTCGTTGCTGGCGATCAACTGGGCCACGCGCTGCCGCTCGGCGGGGTCGATGGCGCCGTCGGCGGCGGCGACGAGCGCGCACATCGCCATGCTCGCGTCGCGGAACGCGCCGCTCTTGAGGTCGTTCTTCTTCGCCACGAGCTGGGTCTGCATCGTCGACGCGGACTCCTTGAAGCGGTCCCACAGGGCCATGGAGAACTCCACACGGTCGGTTCGGTTCGGTATCCGCACCACAGGTGCGGCACCATCTACAGCAACGTAGAAACTACCGGCCGACCGGATAAGTTCCGGCGGGGTCCAGGGACGTGGCCGAGCCCGCGGGCGGCGGGACGGGCGGGCTCGGCGACGGCCGGTTCAGCTGAGGCAGAGCAGGCCCAGCAGACAGACCTCCGAGGGGGAGGTCGCCGCGGCCGCGGGCTTCGTCTGCGACGACGCGCCGGCGCCCGAGGCGGAGCCGCCGGAGGCCGAGTCCGACGACGAGGAGCCCGAGTTCGAGGCCGAGGAACCCGAGTTCGCGGTCGAGGAGCCTGAGTTCGCGGTCGAGTTCGAGGCACTCGTGCCGTCGTCGGCGGTCGACGCGGACGACGACGTGGAGGACCGCTGTCCGGTCGAGCCGACGGGAGCGGTGACCGCGGCTCCGGAGGACGAGGAGCCGGCGCGCCGGCTCGTCGCGGACGTCCGCGCGTGGGCCCCGGGCGCGGCGGCGTCCGGGCGGCCGTCCGCCGGCGTGTACCGCTCGCCCCCGAGCTCGGTGGCCGCTGACCGCGACGCCGCGGTGGCGGGGGGCGCGGCCCGGTGGCCGCCGGACCGGGTCACCGTCGGGCGGGTGTGATCGGAGGTGAGGTCCTCCCCGCCCGACGCGGTGGGCAGCTCCGGCGCGGCGGCCGCCTGCGTCCGGTCGCCGCCCTGCCGGTCCAGCGCGGCGACGGTCAGCCCGCCCCCGACGAGGGCGACGGCCGTCGCGACGACGGCCCGGCGCTGGTGCTTCTTCCAGCGGGCCAGCTGCCGCCGCCGGGCGGCCCGCCCCCGCGGTGCGGTCGGCGCCGGATCGGCGATGGACGCGCTCTCCGGTGCGGACGGCGCGACGGACTCCGGACCGCGTGAAGGCTCCGTCCGGGGGGCGGGGTCCGCGAACACGGCGTCCGCGTACGGCGTGAGTTCCGCGTGTGGGGCGGGCTCCGCGTGTGGGGCGGGCTCCGCGTGTGGGGCGGGCTCCGCGTACGGCGTGGGCTCCGCGTGTGGGGCGGGCTCCGCGTACACCGTCGTGTACGTCGGCTGCGCGATCCGGGCCGGGACGGTGCGGCCGTGGGCCGTGACCGGAGCGATGTCCGGGGCGTAGGCCCCGCACCCGGGACACACCAGGGCGCCGTTGAGGTGCCGACGACACGAGGAGCAGTAGTCCATTGCGGTCTTCCTGGGTTGACGTGCCGACACCCCGCCGGGGGCCGTGACCTGGTCACGTTCGCACGGGGGATCGAATGTCCGTCACGCTAACGAGTCATGCGCGAGACGGTGTGCAGTCTCTGTGAGGCTCCTGCGCGGATCCCTTGAGGGGCTGGGGGACGTCCCCCTGTCCGTCCACTCATGTGAACAGAAATCAAGTACCCGACTCTTGACGTGCCCATACCAGCCCCCTAGCTTCCCGGAGAAAGCGCTTTCCAGTTCGGCCGACCGCACTCGCCCCGTTCCTGGAGATGAACATGCAGCTGAGATCCGTCATGGCGTGCGTCAGTCTGGTGTCCGGCGCGCTCGTCGCGCTGTCCGGTCCCACGGCGCAGGCCGCCACCACCCGCTACGAGGCCGAGGCGTCCCCGGCCGTCTGCACCGGCACCATCGACTCCGACTGGACCGGCTATTCCGGCAGCGGATTCTGCAACGGCGCCAACTCGACCGGCGGCTACGCCCAGTTCACGGTGAACGCGGCCACGGCCGGCACGGCCACCCTGAGCGTCCGCTTCGCCAACGGGAGCGCCGCCGCCCGCCCGGCCTCGCTCGTGGTCAACGGCGCCGCCGTCCAGACGCCGTCCTTCGAGGCCACCGGCGCCTGGTCGACCTGGGTCACCAAGACCCTCACCGTCACCCTGAACGCCGGCGCCAACACGATCCGGCTCAACCCGACCGGCTCCACCGGGCTGCCCAACGTGGACTACGTCGACGCGGTGACCGCCGACGGCGGCGGCACCACCCCCCCGGCCGGCGGCGCGATCTACGTCTCGCCGGCCGGCGTCGACGGCGCGGCCGGCACCCAGTCCGCGCCGACCACCCTCGCCTCGGCGATCGGCCGCGTCTCCGCGGGCGGCACGATCTACCTGCGCGGCGGAACCTACAACCAGTCCTCGACGGTCACCGTCCCGCAGACCAGCAACGGCACGTCCGGCGCCCGCACCACCCTGTCCGCCTACCCGGGCGAGAAGCCGGTCCTCGACTTCTCGGCGCAGAGCGAGAGCTCGACGAACCGCGGGCTGCAGCTCTTCGGGTCGTACTGGCACGTCTACGGCATCACCGTGCAGCACGCCGGCGACAACGGGATCTACGTGGGCGGCAGCCACAACGTCGTCGAGCGCACGGTGACGGCGTACAACCGCGACACCGGACTGCAGCTCGGGCGGATCGCCTCCACCACGCCGAGCGGCCAGTGGCCGTCGGACAACCTGATCCTGAGCGCCGAGTCGCACGACAACGCCGACTCCGACGGAGAGGACGCCGACGGCTTCGCCGCCAAGCTCACCACCGGCACGGGCAACGTCTTCCGCTACGCCGTCTCGCACAACAACATCGACGACGGCTGGGACCTCTACACCAAGACGGACACCGGCGCCATCGGCCCGGTGACCGTCGAGGACTCCCTCTCCTACGACAACGGCACCCTCTCCGACGGCACCGTGAACTCCAACGGCGACCGCAACGGCTACAAGCTCGGCGGGGACGACATCGCCGTGAACCACGTCGTGCGGCGCAGCATCGCCTTCCACAACGGCAAGCACGGGTTCACCTACAACAGCAATCCCGGCTCGATGGCGGTGTCGAACAACCTCAGCATCGACAACGCCCAGCGCAACTACTCCTGGGACGCCGGGACCTCGGTGTTCCGCGGCAACACCTCGTGCCGGTTCGGTGTGAGCGGGTCGAACGACAAGACGGTCGGCGACGCCGACGCCACCAACCAGTTCTGGACCGGCGCGAACGGCTCCCGGTGCGCCTCGTACTCGGGCGCCCTCGGCTGGTCCTTCGCCTCGGACGGCCGCCTCGTCGTGACGCTGGGAGGCAGGCAGGTGACGTTGTGACCGGCTCCGACGGCAGGTGAGCCGACGAACGGCGAAGGCCCGGGTCCCTGGTGACCCGGGCCTTCGCCGTGCTCACGTCGGGGGCGCCGGGGCCTTGGTGTGGAGGATCTCGCGGGCCTGTTCCGCGGCGCGGGCGGTGCTCTCGCTGACGAAGTCGAGGAAGCGGGCGATGTTCTCGAGGCGCGCGGCGGCCGGGGTGCTCCGGCCGAGGACGCCGACGCCCTGCCGCGCGATCTCGACGACCTGGGCGATGGAGCGGGCGCTGGACATCATCGCCTGGTAGTAGACGTCGTCGTCGACGACGTAACGCTCGCGTCGGCGGTCGTCCCGTTCGCGGCGGACCATGCCCTGCCCCTCCAGGAACGCGATCGCCTTGGAGACGGACGCCGGGCTCACCTGGAGGCGCTGGACGAGTTCCGACGCGGTGAGGCTGCCCGAGTCGGTGAGGGTGAGGCAGGCCAGCACGCGGGCCATCATCGTGGGCATGCCCGAGGCCATGACGACCGTGGTGAACAGTTCCTCGTACTCGCGCATGGCCTCGGGGTCGCGTCCGTGGGTCTGCGGGGGCGCCTCCGCTCCCCTGGGCGCGGCCGGCCTGCGCCGGTGGGTGCGGCGCTCGGTGGCGCGGTGGGCCAGGTCGGCGCGGTAGGAGGCGGGTCCGCCGTTGCGCATCACCTCGCGCGTGATCGTCGAGGTCGGCCGGTCGAGACGCCTGGCGATCTCGGCGTAGGCGAGGCCGTCGGCCAGTCCCAGGGCGATCTGCTGACGTTCCTGCTGGGTGAGCCTGCCTCCCGGCATCGCGGGTCTCCTTCGTGCTCCGTGGAGCCGTCAGCATAGCGTTCGCCTACAGTCCATTGCAACGCAACCGGATTCAGCGTTGCGTTAAATTCGGATCCGTTGCAACGATTTACCTGCCTTGAACTGGCATTATTGAGTGTCAGCGCAACAAAAGGGTTGAGTGATCAGTGAACGCAACGTAGCTTTTCCTCTGTCGGAAACATAGTCGGAAAAGCCGGCCGTCAAAGGAGACAACGATGCAGAAGTTCGCCACCCCCGCCCTGGTGTCCGCCGTCCTCGACATCCCCGCTGGACGCATCAGGCTCATCGCCGCCGACCGGGCCGACACCGTGGTCGAGGTCCTGCCCGCGGACGCCTCCAGGAGCAGTGACGTGAAGGCGGCGGAACGGATCGAGGTCGACTACGCCGACGGCGTCCTGCGCGTCGGCGCCGCCCCGGCGAAGAGCCGGATCCTCGGCTCCTCCGGGTCCGTCGAAGTGACGGTCCGGCTGCCCGCCGGCTCCCGCGTCGAGGCGAAGGCGGCGAGCGCCGAGTTCCGGGGCGTGGGACGGCTCGGCGACGTCGTGTTCGAGGGCGCGCAGGCCTCCGTCAAGCTCGACGAGACCGCGAGCGCCCGCCTCGTCCTCGCGGCCGGCGACGTCACGGTCGGCCGACTGGGCGGCCCCGCCGAGATCAGCACGCAGAAGGGCGACATCCACGTCGTCGAGGCCGTGCGCGGCACCGTCACCCTGCGCACCGAGGCCGGCGGGATCGAGGTCGGCGCCGCTCGCGGTGTCTCCGCCTCCCTGGACGCCGGCACCGGTTTCGGCCGCGTCCACAACGCGCTGCGGAACACCGACGGCGCCGCCGCCCTGAACATCCACGCGACCACCGCCCACGGCGACATCACCGCCCGCAGCCTCTGACGCCCGCGGCCTCCGGCCCGCAGAAGATCGGGGTCGCGGTGTCCGTGGCCACCGATGCTCGGCTACCGCTGGTCGACGGCTCTGTTCGCCCGCGACTTGAAGTAACCCCCGCGGGGCCCGTGACCGCTCGCTCCGAGGGCGGCGTATCCCGACACCGAGTCGGCGGTACGCCGCCCTGTCCGCGTCCCGGGCTGCCCGGTCGGGCCCGGCCCGGATGCCGTGGGACGCCGGGAGCGCGGGTCAGCCGGACCGACCGTCGGACGGGTGGGCCGGGGCCGTCGGGTCGGCCGGGGTCTCCAGGGTCTCCGGGTCGGCCGGGGCGTCCGTCAGGGTGGCGAGTTCTGCGGTGAAGAAGTGGGCGGGGTCGAAGCCCATGTCCCGGAAGTGGCCCGCGAGTTCGAGGGACAGGACGCCGTGCAGGCGGGTCCAGAAGGCCAGTGCCCGGTGGAGGGCGGCGGGCGGGGCGGGGTGGCCGTCCGCCCACCGGTCGCCGAGGCCCTCGAGCCGCGCGGCGAACGGGCTCGTCGGGCCGCCGGACGACGTCTCGGCGCTCGCGTCGAGCAGGCTCGTCATGATCTCCGACGCGACCGTGGTGACGTCGTCCGGCGCGTGGTAGCCCGGGACCGGCGTGCCGTAGACGAGGAAGTAGCGCTGGGGATCGTCCAGGGCCCAGGCGCGCAGCGTGTGCGCCAGTCCGGTGAGACCGGCGCCGGCGGCCGAGGCCGCGCGGAAGGCGTCGGCGAGACTGCGGTACGCGTCCCGGATGAGCTCGGTGATCAGCTCGTCCCGGCCCGCGAAGTACCGGTACAGCGCGGGCCCGCTCAGCCCCATCTGCTTGGCGATCGCGTTCAGTGAGAGCCCGGAGGCGCCCGCCGTGGCGATCTGCTCCCATGCGCGCTGCTTGACCTCCGCGCGGACCTGGGCGCGGTAGCGCTCGCGCGGGCTCGTCGTGCTCGTCTCCGCCATGTGCCGCGGCCGCCTCTCACTCCCAGTCACGCGCTCCAACAGGAACAGTTAGAGGCTATCACGAACGTTATTGACACTGGCTGCGGCGATGCGTTACAACTTCTAACGAACACGAAGGCGCCTAACCCACGCCCGGCCCACCGGGAACGCATCGCAGACCGCTGGAGGTCGTCATGAACGCCGCCGAAGAACTCGTCGAGATCGTCCTGCCGGGCAAGGTCGAGCCGGAGGGACTGCGCGTCCGGCACGGAGCCGTTCCCGCGGCCGGCCCCGGCCAGGTCCTGATCCGGATGGAGGCCACCGGGGTCTCCTTCGCCGAACAGCAGATGCGCCGCGGCCGGTACTACGACCAGCCGCCGTTCCCCTTCGTGCCCGGCTACGACCTGGTCGGCACGGTGCTGGCCACGGGTGAGGGCGTCGCCGCGGAGCTGGCCGGCGCCCGGGTGGCCGCGCTGGTCAAGGTCGGCGCCTGGGCCAGCCATGTGGTCGTCGACGCCGCCGACGCCGTCCCGGTGCCCGACGGGATCGACCCGGCCGAGGCGGAGACGCTGGTCGTCAGCGGCATCACCGCCTGGCAGATGCTGAACCGCAAGGCGCGGGTCCGCGCGGGGCAGACCGTCCTGGTGCACGGCGCCAACAGCGGCGTCGGGTCGATCCTGGTCCAGCTCGCCCGGGCGGCCGGCGTGCGGGTGATCGGCACGGCGTCGGTCCGCCATCACGACGCCCTGCGCGAGCAGGGGGTCACCCCCGTCGACTACCGCACCGGGGACGTCGCCGCGCGCGTCCGCGAACTCGCCCCCCGGGGCGTGGACGCCGTCTTCGACCACGTCGGCGGCCGCGGCATCGTCGACTCCTGGAACCTGCTCGCCCCCGGCGGCACGCTCGTCTCGTACGGCACCGCCTCCACGCGGGACGACGAGGGTTCCCGGCAGTGGCCCGTGCTCAAGCTGCTCGGCAGGCTCTGGCTGTGGAACGCGCTGCCCAACCGCCGACGAGCCCTCTTCTTCAACGTCTGGGCCGGCCGCGCCCTTTCCAAGAACCGCTTCCGGGCCCGGCTGCGCGCCGACCTCACCGAACTCTTCGCGGCCCTGCAGCGCGGTGACGTCACCCCCCGGATCGCGGCCCGCTACCCGCTCGCCGAGGTCGCCGACGCCCTGCGCCTGGCCGAGTCCGGCACGGTCGCGGGCAAGGTCGTCCTCAACCCGTAGCCCGTCGGATCCGGCACCGGCCAGTGGGGAGAGCGGCCCGCCCCGGTCAGCTCGGGAACATGCCCGCGGTGGCGTTGACCCAGGTGCCCGTGACGGCGGCGCCTGCGTCGGAGGCCAGGAACGTGGCCAGTGCGGCGATGTCCGCGATCCGCATCCGCGGCGAGCGCCTCGTCATCCGCATGCCGTCCAGGTGGGCCCCGGTCCGTCGCGTCTCAGGCGGGCTGCGTCCCGGGGACGTCGCGCAGGCGGACCCGGTCCGTGTACGCGGGAGTGTCCCGGAAGACGGCGAGCCGGGCGCGGCTGACGGCGCCCGTGTACTGGTCGTCCCCGTCGCACAGCACGAGGTACTCGACTCCGGCGCCGGCCATCAGGGAGAGGGCCACTTCGACGGTCATGTCGTCGAGGACCCGGGGTCCGGACTTCTCCCGGTCCTGGACCCTGGTCGAGAGCGCGCAATCCGCCCGGTGCTGTCGCGTGCGAACCGGTGTCAAAGATGCCTCCTGCCGAAGTGGATGAGCTGGCCGGCCATGAGCGCCGTGTCCGTCCCGTCCGCCGCGTGCGTCGCGGCTGACGGGACGGACGGGACGGACACGGCGCGCCGCCGCGTGCGTCGCGGCGGCCGGGGTGACGACGGGTCAGGCCGCCGGGTCGACGACGGGGCGCCGCCGGCCTTCGCGCTGCGCCGACTCCCGCTCGGCGCGGCCCGTGCCGCGCCGGCCCCGGTAGGCCGGGGACGACGCCGATGACGAGGAGGACGCCGCGCGGCGGGGACGCTTCGCGGCCGCCGGCGCGGTGATGACGACCGGGACGCCGGAAGGCGCCTGCGCGCCGGTGATGCGGTTCAGCTCGGCCTCGCCCGAACGCACCGGGGTGACGCGCGGGGAGATGCCGGCGGTGGCCATCAGCCGGGTCATGCTGCGGCGCTGGTTCGGTGTGACCAGGGTGACGACGCTGCCGGACTCGCCGGCACGGGCGGTGCGTCCGCCGCGGTGCAGGTAGTCCTTGTGGTCGGTCGGCGGATCGACGTTGACGACCAGGTCGAGGTTGTCGACGTGGATGCCGCGCGCGGCCACGTTGGTCGCCACCAGCACCGTCACATGACCGCTCTTGAACTGGGTGAGGGTGCGGGTGCGCTGCGGCTGGGACTTGCCTCCGTGCAGGGCCGCCGCGCGCACGCCGCTGTTCAGCAGGTGCGTGGTCAGCCGGTCCACCGCGTGCTTGGTGTCCAGGAACATGATGACGCGGCCGTCCCGCGCCGCGATCTCGGTGGTGGTGCGGTGCTTGTCGGCGTCGTGCACGTGCAGCACGTGGTGCTCCATCGTGGTGACGGCGCCCGCCGAGGGGTCGACGGAGTGGACGACGGGGTCGCTCAGGTAGTTGCGCACCAGCCGGTCGACGTTGCGGTCCAGGGTGGCGGAGAACAGCATCCGCTGCCCCTGCGGGCGCACCTGGTCGAGCAGTGCGGTGACCTGCGGCATGAAGCCCATGTCGGCCATCTGGTCGGCTTCGTCCAGGACGGTGACGGCGACGTCGTCCAGCACGCAGTCGCCGCGGTCGATGAGGTCCTTGAGGCGCCCCGGCGTCGCGACGACGATCTCGGACCCGGCGCGCAGCGCGTTGGCCTGCCGGCCGATCGGCATCCCGCCGACCACGGTGGCCAGCCGCAGCCGCACGGAGCGGGCGTACGGGGTCAGCGCGTCGGTCACCTGCTGGGCGAGCTCGCGGGTGGGCACGAGGACGAGCGCGAGCGGCCGACGGGGCTCGGCGCGCAGGCCCTCGGTGCGGGCCAGCACGGCGAGGCCGAAGGCGAGGGTCTTGCCCGAGCCGGTTCGGCCGCGGCCGAGCACGTCCCGGCCGGCCAGCGAGTTCGGCAGGGTGGCCGCCTGGATCGGGAACGGCACGGTCACGCCCTGTTGGCCGAGCGCGGCCAGCAGCGGGGCCGGCAGGGCGAGCTCGGCGAACGACTCGACGGCGGGCAGCGACGGGGTGACCGTCTTCGGCAGCGCGAATTCACCCTGCGGCGCGGACGGCCGACGGCTGGGACCGGAGGCGCGGCGCGGGGATCCGAAACGACCGCCGGACGAACGACCGCCGGACGAGCCTGCGGAACGGTCATAAGTACGGGTTTTCTGCGCACGATTCATGAAGGAACCTTCCTTGATACGGGGCGCGTGCCAAGGAATTCCGCAGCGAGATGAACAGCGCAGAAAGTCGCGGGAACGAGCCGAAAGACGGGGGCCGGAGTACCGGCGGACGGGGAGGAAATCACCCGGAAAATGCGCGAGCTGGGGCCCGCACCCCAAGGTGCGGGCCCCAGCTGCAGAAGTACGCGTCAGCGCCTGGTGTCAGGCGGGGACGATGTTCTCGGCCGTCGGGCCCTTCTGGCCCTGCGCGATGTCGAACGACACCTTCTGGCCTTCCTGGAGCTCACGGAAGCCCTGGGCGGCGATGTTCGAGTAGTGGGCGAAGACGTCGGCGCCGCCGCCGTCCTGCTCGATGAAGCCGAAGCCCTTTTCCGCGTTGAACCACTTCACGGTGCCGGTTGCCATAACTATCTCCTTCGGGACGGTGCTCGGAGTTCCGCCCTGTGCGGACTCCGGTCGCCGTGATGATCAACCCGTCGGAAAACCTCAAGGCAACCACAACTGCAACTGAGATCGACACTAGCACGGCGTCATTCGGCCCGCGCCGGAAGCAAAAGCGGCCCACTTCCGGCCGGAAGGAATAACCGTCGCGCGCGACGACTATTTCTCCTGTCGCGACCGCAGATATTCCCTCCCCGCGGAGGCGGCGTCGTCGGCGGACGTTTCCCGTTGCAGAGCCGTGACCTGCCCGGATGCTCTTGTCCCGGCCCGTGTCGCCCGCGGCGGACCGAACGTCGGCGAGCGCCGCGCCGTCCGGCTTCGAGACGAAGGACACATCACCGGACGGCGGCGGTCCCAGGGGCGGACCCGCAGGCCAGAGGGTGGAACCTCGGACACCAGTTCGGCGTCAAGCAAGTCGAACAGACGGCGTACGGACGACTCGGGGTGGCACGCGGTGGACAGGCGGATCAAGACGGCGGCACTGGCCTGTCTGCTTCTCGCGACGGGACTGGCCACGGGCTGCACGGCTCCCTCCTCCTCGGCGGCGGACTCCGCCTCCGCCACCCCGGACCGCTCCGCGTCCGCCACCCGGGCGGCGCGGGGCGAGGCGGGCGCGGCAGCGGCACGGGAGGCCGTCCGGGCGGCGTACCGCAAGTGGGGGCTCAAGCCGCTGGCCGCGCCGCCGGCCCCGCCCGCGACCAAGCCGGCGGGGCGCACGGCCGGCGGCGGGGTGCCGGTGATCAGCGAGATACCCACCGAGCGGAAGATCGTCTTCCTCACGTTCGACGACGGCGCCGAGAAGGACCCGCGGTTCGTGACGATGATGCGCGAGCTGAAGATCCCCTTCACCATGTTCCTGACGGACGCCGCGATCAGCGCCGACTACGGCTACTTCAAGCCGCTCCAGCGCCTCGGCGCGGGCGTGCAGAACCACACGCTGACGCATCCGAACCTCCGCACCCTGAGCGCGTCCGCCCAGAAGCAGGAGATCTGCGGCCAGCAGCACAAGCTCAAGGAGCACTACGGCTCCACGCCGCGGCTGTTCCGCCCGCCCTACGGCAACTACAACGAGGACACGCGGGCGGCCGCCGCGTCCTGCGGCGTGCAGAGCATCGTCCTGTGGCGCGAGTCCATGCAGATCACCAACATGCAGTACCAGCGCGGCGACAAGAAGCTGCACCCGGGCGACATCATCCTGGCCCACTTCCGCGGACCGTCCGAGCTCAAGGGCACGACGATGACGGAGATGACGGCCAACCTGCTGCGCCACATCCAGGAACAGGGCTACACGGTCGCCCGCCTGGAGGACTACCTGTAGACCAGCGGGCCGACACGCCCGAGGCGTACCTCAACGCCCCGTCGTACGACTACCCGGCCGAACTGACCACCGACCCCGACGCCCTGCCGGCCAAGATCCACGACGAGACGGCGGGCCACGGCAACACCCCGGACCAGGAGGCCTTCACCACCATCGGCGACCTGCTCGGCGAGAACTACCCACCGGCGCGGCTGTGCTCCGCCCTGTGTTCTCGTCACCACCACCCCCCGGGTGGCGTCGTCGGCCCCAACCCCACCGCCCCCGCCGGACACCTCGCCGCCGCCCTGGCGCGCACGGTCCAGGTCCGTGGCGCCGGGGAGAGGTCGGCCTGATCAAGCCCGGCACGGTCGTCTTCACCAGGGCAGCCCTGGACCGCGCCGTCGTCGACGGGATTCGGGATCAAGCAGACCCCGTAAGACCCTGAGGCCCCTGAGACCCCTGAGGCCCCTCAGACCCCTAAGACCCGTAAGGCCCGCACCGTTCAGCACCGGTCGGCGTCCCGCCGGGCCGCGTCGCAGACCTGCGGATAAAGGAGCCGAAGGCGCTCCCAGTGAAGGCTGAGATGCCGCTCGGCTCGGACGACGCCCTGCGGGCGCCCGGGTCCAGGACGCCCGGGTCCAGGGCGACGGGACGCCGTCGGCCGTGGCCCCGAACAGGCTCGGCCCCCGTGGCGACGGGGGCGGCCACCACGGGCGCGGGCCCGGGTGCGGCGGCGACCGCCCCGGGCACGATGGGGGCGGGCCGGGAGCCGGGGCGGCGCTCGGGCCGGCCTGTTCCCGGGACCGGGAAGCGGCGCCGGCCCTGCCGGGGGCGAGAGGTCGCTCCCCAGCGCAACAGCAGCACGAAGGCGACGACGGCCGCCGCCGCGAGGGCGAGAGAGGGATGAGCGCTCACAAGGTCCCTTTCCTCCGGGCGCGCGGTCGCGCGGGCGCCCGTGCGGCGTCCATACCGGTCGGACACCCCAGTACCCCCGACGGGCCGGCCCTATCACCCGCCGGAGCGCCGGCACCGGAAGGTGTCAGGTGTCACCCGTCACCGGAAGGGGTCACCCGTCACCCGAAGGCGTCATCCCCTGCCCCTCACGGCCCCTCACGAGGGGCGGGTACGGGGCCGGGGTCAGGACTCCAGGCGGCGGCGGTCCTCCTCGTCCCACGCGCGGGTGTCGCGCGGCTGGACGTAGGGCTCCTCGTGGGCCGGGTGGCCGCCGGCGACGGCGCGCTGGCGCACCATCTCCGCGTCGAACTCCAGGCCCAGCAGGATCGCCAGGTTCGTGATCCACAGCCACACCAGGAAGACGATCACGCCGGCGAGGGTTCCGTACGTCTTGTTGTACGACGCGAAGTTCGCCACGTACAGCGCGAACCCGGCCGAGGCGATCATCCAGATCACCAGGGCGAGGAAGCTGCCCGGCGTGATCCACCGGAAGCCGCGGACCTTGGCGTTCGGGGTCGCCCAGTACAGCAGCGCGATCATGGCGGTGACCAGGACCACCAGCACCGGCCACTTGGCGATCGACCAGGCAGTCAGACCCGCGTCGCCGACCCCCAGCGCCGTCCCCGCCTGCCGTGCCAGTCCGCCGGTGAACACGACGATGAGCGCGCTGATCACGGCCATCACCATCAGCGCCACCGTCACGCCGACCCGCACCGGCAGCACCTTCCACACCGGACGGCCCTCGGGGACGTCATAGACCGCGTTGGCGCTGCGGATGAAGGCGGCGACGTAGCCGGACGCCGACCACACCGCCAGCACCAGGCCCACGATCGCCATGACCGAGCCGACGCCGCCCTTGCCCTGCATCTGCTGCACCGCGCTGCGCAGGACGTCCTGAGCCGGGCCCGGGGCCAGCTTCTGGATGTTGTCCAGGACCGTCTGCGTGGCCGACCGCCCGGCGATGCCCAACAGGGACACCAGCGCCAGCAGCGCGGGGAACAGCGCCAGGATCGAGTAGTAGGTCAGGGCGGCCGCCCTGTCGCTCAGCTCGTCCTTCTTGAACTCCTTCAGCGTTCCCTTCAGCACGGCCGACCACGAGCGCCGGGGCAGCTCCGTCGGGCTGTCCGGAGCCCGCCGCTCGACCTGCTCGTCCGGCCCGGCGGTCGCCGCGTCCCGCTCGCCTCGGCCGCGTTCGCCGCCCCGGGCCTCGCCGTCGGCCAGGCCGTCACCGCCCCGCGGGTCCTGGTCCGCGGGTTCACCGCCCCGCGGGTCCTGGTCCTCGGGTTCACCGCCCCGCCGGTCCTCGTCCGCGGGCCCCGCGGACGCCGGACCCCGCACCGGCTGCTGGTCCATCGTCTCGTCCTCGCGCGCGGCGGCGACGCCCTCGTCGTGCCGTCCGTGCCACCCGCGCCGCCTCACTGTCCGTGTCATGCCGTCCGGGTATCCGACTGAATGCCATCCATACGTGAAAAGCCGACATATAGGACTTTTCTTCGATTCGGGGCCGCCCGTCCCGGTGTGTCTTCACTCGCCGCCGCGCGGGTACCCGGCGACGTGCACGACGACCGTAAGCAGGACCGGCTGTCAGGAGGTGCCCATGAGCACGGTGAAGGACGCGGTGGACGTCGAGGTGCCCGTCCACACGGCATACAACCAGTGGACGCAGTTCGAGGAGTTCCCGAACTTCATGGAGGGCGTCGAGGAGGTGCGCCAGCTCGACGCGCGGCACAACCACTGGACCACCAAGATCGGCGGAGTGCGACGCGAGTTCGACACCGAGATCGTCGACCAGCTCCCGGACGACCGCATCACCTGGCGGGTCGTCGGCGGCGAGACCCAGCAGCGCGGGTCGGTCAGGTTCGAGCGACTGGACGACACCCACACCCGGGTGGAGCTCGTGATGGACGTCGAGCCCTCCGGCATGGCGGAGAAGGGCGCGGACATGCTCGGCATGATCGACCGCCGGGTGAAGGGAGACCTGCACCGCTTCAAGGACTACATCGAGGGCCGGGCCGGCGAGACCGGCGCCTGGCGCGGGCGCATCCGCCCCGGTGACCCCGGCTCGACCCTCTGACCCGAAGACGACCCGATCCGCGAAGACGACCCGATCCGCAAGGGCGAACCGATCCGCAAGGGCGCCCCGATCCGCAAGGGCGCCCCGATCCGCAAGGGCGAACCGATCAGCGCAGACGACGCCACGAGCTGCGGGCGAGGACGCCAGGGGCTCTGAAAGGGGCGGCGGCATGCAGACCTTCTTGCCCTATCCCGATTTCAGGGCCTCGGCGCTCGTCCTCGACCGCCGTCGGCTCGGCAAGCAGCGGGTCGAGGCGCTGCAGGTCCTTCGCGGCCTCGTCCGGCCGGGCTACGGCTGGCGCCGGCACCCGGCCGTGCGCATGTGGGCGGGGTATGACGAGGCGCTGGTGCGGTACGGGCTGGAGGTCTGCCGGGCCTGGTGCGACCTGGGGCACCGGGACACCTGCGCGGCGACGCTGGTCGCGGACTTCACGGCCCACCGCGCCGACGCGCCGCCCGGGTCGCCCGCGTCGACCGCGTCGACCGCCGTGCCGACGACGGCGGCACGCGACCAGGCCGGACTGGCGGCGGCCGGGGAGCTCCCGCCATGGCTCGGCGAGGAGGCCTTCCACCGCAGCCACCGCTCGGCGCTGGTGCGCAAGGACCCGGCCGTCTACGCACCGCTCTTCCCCGAGGTGCCGGACGATCTGCCCTATGTCTGGCCGGCCTCCGACCGGGAGAGCGACGCCGCCTCCCCCGCCGACGGATCCGGCCGCCGCGCCGGTTAGCGCATCGCCCCGCGACAGGCCTCTGTCGCCGCCTCGCCACCTCGCCGCCTCGCCGCCTCGTGGCCTCGCCGCCTCGTGGCCTCGCCGCCTCGCCGCCTCGCCGCCTCGCCGCCTCGTGGCCTCGTGGCCTCGCCGCCTCGTGGCCTCGCCGCCTCGCCGCCTCGTGGCCTCGTCGTCCTCGCCGTCTCCGTGTGTCGTGAGGGAACGAGCGCGGGCGCCGCGTCGACGGGCCGGACAAGAGTGGGCGAAAATTTTGCCGGGAGCACGACAAGTGGGGTAACCGGCGGTAACTTCGGAGCCGCTTCCCTAGCAACCGCTTTCACCCCCACTCCCCAGGAGACACTCCCGCATGCGCAGACTCCTCGCCTGCCTGGCGGCGGCCACCCTCGGCGGGCTCGCCGCGGCCGCGCCCACCGCGGGCGCGGCGACCACCACCACGAGCACCGCCTCGACCACGAGCACCGCCGCCACCACGAGCACGGCAATCCCCACGAGCACCGCCTCAACGGCCACCGCCGGCTCAACGGCCACCACCGCCGCGGCGGACCCGGCCGCCGGGACCTTCAGCACCCTCACCTACAACGTGGCGGGCCTGCCGGCGATCATCTCCAGCGCGTCCACGCCGCGCGACACCAGCACCACGGCCATCGGCCGGCGGATCGCCCCCTACGACATCGTGCACGTCGAAGAGGACTTCAACTACCACTCCTACCTCTACGCCGGCGACACCGCACACCCCTACCGCACCCCCACCAGCGGCGGCGCGGGCATCGGCAGCGGACTCAACACCCTCTCCAAACTCCCCTACGACACCGACGACTTCGAACGCGTCCACTGGAACTCCTGCCAGACCGACTCCGGCGACTGCCTCACCCCCAAGGGCTTCACGTTCGCGCGCCAGCGCCTCGCCGAAGGCGTCTACGTCGACTTCTACAACCTGCACACCAACGCCGGCACCAACCCCGGCGACCTCGCCTCCCGCGCCGACAACCTCAACCAGCTCACCGCCTTCATCAAGACCCACTCCGCCGGCAACGCCGTCGTCGTCATGGGAGACACCAACACCCGCTACACCCGCACCGGCGACACCATCGCCGAGTTCGCCGCGGCCAACGGCCTCACCGACGCCTGGGTCCAGCTCGTCCGCGGCGGCACCCCGCCCGCCAAGGGGAGCGACCCCCTCCTCTGCGACCAGAGCGGACCCACCGTCCCCGACACCTGCGAAGTGGTCGACAAGGTCCTCTACCGCGGCAGCACCCTCCTCTCACTCCACGCCACCGCCTACGCCAACGAGCACGCCGGGTTCCTCACCGACACCGGCCTGATGCTCTCCGACCACGACCCGGTCGCTGTCGGCTTCACCTGGTCCCGCAACCCCGCCCTCCAGCTCAGCGACCAGTTCGGCGGCCCGCACGGCGATTACTACACCGACGTCGACAGCGTCCCGGCCGCGGCTCGCGCCACGGTCGTCGGCCTGCGTTCCGGCTCCCGCGTCGACGGGATGAGCCTCACCCTGGCCAACGGCGTCACGCTCGCCCACGGCGGCTCGGGCGGCACAGCGTCCTCGCTGGTCCTCGGCGCCGACGAGTACGTGACGGCCGCTCAGCTCTGCCAGGGCTCGAAGGACGGCCGCACCAGGATCTTCTACGCCAGGTTCACCACCAGCCTGGGGCGGAGCCTGGCGGGCGGGACGGCCACGTCCGACTGCGTGACGCGCACCGCGCCGGCGGGATGGCAGCTCGCCGGATTCCACGGCCGGGGCGGCGAGGAGGTCGACAAGATCGGCTTCGTCTACACCCGGCGCTGACGGACCCGGCGCTGACGGACCCGGCGCCGGGCGACCCGGCGACCCGGCGACCCGGCGTCCGGGGCCTGGGGGAGCGAGCCCGCTCCCGCCGCCCCGGCCGCCGCGGCCGTCAGCCGCTCGCGGAGTCCAGCGCCGACTGGAGCGACGAGCGGTAGCCGTCGCTGGTGTAGGTGGCGCCCGAGACGGTGTCGATGTCGGCGCTCTGGGCGGTCAGGGCCTCTCGGGTCAGCTGCGGGACGGCGTAGGCGTTGATCTGCTGGTCCCGCGGGTTCTCCTGGGGGTACTCGACCGCCGTGACGTCCGTGATCTTCCCGTCCGTCAGGGTGACGCGGACCTGGACTGGACCGTACCGGGTCTGCACCGAGTCCCCGGTGAGGGTCCGGGTCCCCGCGGCCGACCGGCCGGACCCGCCGGTTCCCGCCGACCCGGTCGTTCCGCTCGACGCGCTCGAACCGCCCGAGGGCGCGGCGGACGCCGTCAGCCCCGCGACGGCGGGCGTGGTGTGCGGCTTCAGCGACAGCAGCAGCACCATCCCGGAGACGGTGGCGGCGCTCGCCAGCACGACGCGGCGCAGCGGACGGTTCTTCCTCAACGTGTGCAAGACGACCTCACAGCTCGAAGGACTCGTGGTGGATGCGGCGGTCCGCGACCCCGGCGGCGCGCAGCGCCTCGTACACGTCCCGTGCGAACCCGTGCGGGCCGCACAGGAACACGTCGTGGGCGTCCAGGTCGGGCACGGTCGCGCGCAGGGCGGCCGCCGTGAGGTCCGGCCGCCGGCCGTGCGGACCGTTGAGCGCGTAGAGCACCCGCGCCCCGCGCCACCGGGCGATCGCCTCCAGCTCCCCGCCCAGGGCGAGATCCTCCGCGGTCCGCGCGCGGTAGAGGAGGGTGACGTCGCCGGGCAGCGTCTCGAACAGGGCGCGCAGCGGGGTGACGCCGACGCCGCCCGCGATCAGCAGGGACTTGTGCGCGGTGCGCCGGTCGGCCGTCAGCGCCCCGTAGGGGCCTTCCGCCCACACCCGGGTGCCGGGCCGCAGCAGGGCGACGGCGGCACTGTGGTCGCCGAGCGCCTTGACGGTGATGCGCAGCAGGTCGGCACGCGGCGGCGCGGACAGCGAGTACGGGGTGGACGTCCAGCGCAGGCCCTCGGTGAGGAACCGCCAGCGCAGGAACTGGCCCGGCCGCGCGCCCGACTCGTCCAGTCGGCGGCCACGGATCACGACGGAGTACACGCCCCGCGCCTCCCGGTGCACGGACTCCACCCGCAGCCGGTGGCGCAGGTTGAGCCGCACCGGAGCCAGGACGCGGAACCACACCACCAGCGCCGCGGCGCCCAGGTACAGGGCGTACCAGGCGGCCTGCGCGGGGCCGCTGCCGACGAAGTCGGACCCGAGGGCGAGCTGGTGGCCGAAGGCGAGGAAGACCGCGGCGTAGGTGAGCAGGTGCACGTAGTACCAGAACTCGTGGCCGACCCGACGGCGCACGGCGCGGGCCGAGACCAGCCCGACCGCGAACAGCACGACCGTGCCGGCGGTGGCCTTGAGCATCTCCGGGTAGTCCAGGACCACCGTGACCGCCTCGCGCACGACCGAGGAGCGGTCCTGGGCGGCGTACCCGGACAGGATCAGCAGGATGTGCGCCACCAGGAGACAGACCGTGTAGCGGCCCGCGCTCGCGTGCCAGCGCGCCACCCGGTCCGACCCGATCCGCTGCTCCAGGAGCGGGACGCGTGCCATCAGGGCGACGAGGACCGCGCACGCGTACCCGCACAGCAGCCCCGCGATCCGCCCGGCGCCGGTCAGCGCGCCCGCCGTGCCCACGACCGACCCCGTGTCGTGCCACCACAGGGCGACGACGGCGGCGGCCCCGGCCCACAGGCTGGCGAGCACCGGCCCGGCGGGGGAGCGCCCGGGCGCGGGAGGCGCGGGCGCGACCCTTCGTCGCTCGTACACCGTCGTCATCTGCGTGTCCCTTCGGCTGCCGGTACGTCCGCTCGGCCGTCCCGGACGCCACTGTGCCGACGCAACCTCTGAGCCCGCTCTCAGCGCGCACCGGGCCGGGACGGCCGCGCCGCAGGTGGGAAGGGGTGCGCGGCCGGTCGGAGCCGACCGGCGGCAGAGCGCACTCACAGAGAACTCAGAGGTGCGGGAGGCGTCCGCGGGGCCGGCGAGACCGCATCCTGGTAGCCGAGATGAACACTTCCCGTCCGCGCGGCCCCGGCCGCCCCGCCCTGACCCGGACCGACGGCGCGCCGATCCGCGTCCTCGTCGTCGACGACGACCCCGACCTCGCCGAGGTCCTCTCCGGGGCCCTGCGCTACGAGGGCTGGGAGGTGCGCACGGCGGGCGACGGCGTCTCGGCCCTCGCCGAGGCGCGTGAGCTGCAGCCCGACGCCGTCGTCCTCGACGTCATGCTCCCGGACACCGACGGCTTCGCCGTGCTGCGCTCGCTGCACGCCGTGCGGCCCGACGTGTGCGTGCTGTTCCTGACCGCACGGGACGCGGTCGAGGACCGCATCGCGGGCATCACGGCGGGCGGCGACGACTACGTGACGAAACCGTTCAGCCTGGAGGAGGTCGTTGCCCGGCTGCGCGGACTGCTGCGCCGCGCGGGCATGGCCCGGCAGCCGGCGGACGGCCCGCGGCTCACCGTCGGCGACCTGACCATGGACGAGGAGGCCCGCGAGGTCGCCCGCGGCGGTGAACTCGTCGAGCTGTCCCCGACGGAGTTCGAACTGCTGCGCCTGCTCATGCGCAACCCGCGGCGGGTGCTCAGCAAGGCGCAGATCCTGGACCGGGTGTGGTCCTACGACTTCGGCGGACAGGCCCATGTGGTCGAGCTGTACATCTCCTACCTGCGCAAGAAGGTGGACGCGGGACGCGCGCCCATGATCCATACGGTGCGGGGCGCCGGATACGTGCTCAAGCCGGCGACGGCCGCCCGATGAGGGCGCTCGTGCGGGGGGCGCGGCGGTGGCTGTCGCGCGTGCCCCTGCCGCACACGCTGCGCGCACGGCTCACCGCCGGTCTCGTCGTGCTGCTCGCGGCCGGCTGCGCGGCCGTCGGGGTGGCGGCGGTGGTGGAGCTGAACGGCTTCCTCACCGGCCGTCTCGACCAGCAGCTGCGCGCCGCGGGCGTGCAATTCCCGGCCAGCCTGGAGCACGGCGGGCCGCTGCCTTCCGACACCGCCCGGTCGCGAAAGGACGCGACCGGGCGGACCCCCGTCGGCGACGAGGACGGCGACGCGGACGGCGACACCCGCCGCCAGGCGGCCGGGACCTTCGGCGCGCGGCTGGTCGGCGGCGCCGTCACCGACGCCGCGGTGGTGTCGTCCGGCCCGGGCGCGGGCACGGTGACCGTCTCGCTGAGCGCACGGGACGCGAGGAGCCTCGCCGCGCTGCCGACCGACGGCGAGGGCCGGACGACCGAGCTCTCCTCACTGGGCGGCTACCGCATGATGGCGATCCCGGGCAGGGACGGCGACGTGCTGGTCACCGGCCTGCCCACGGAGTCCGTGGAGGCCGCCGTCCACCGGCTGGAGGGGGTCGCCGCGGTGGTGTTCGGCGCGGTGCTCGCCGTCGCCGGGGTCGCCGGGGCGCTGTGGGTGCGCTGGTCGCTGCGACCGCTCAGCAGGGTGGCCGCGACCGCCACCCGGGTCAGCGAACTCCCGCTCTCCAGCGGCGAGGTGGCGCTTCCGCCCCGCGTGCCGGCGAGCGACCCGCGCAGCGAGGTGGGACGCGTCGCGGCTGCGTTCGACGCGATGCTCGGCCATGTCGAGGACGCCCTGACCAAACGGCACGCCAGCGAGGAACGGCTGCGCAGCTTCGCCGCCGACGCCAGTCACGAACTGCGCACGCCCGTCGCGTCGATCCGCGGTCACGCGGAACTGGCGCTGCTGCACCCCGACCCGGTGCCGCCGAAGGTGCTGCGGGCCCTGGAGCGCATCGGGGCCGAGGCGGCCCGCATGGGCGAGGTGGTCGACGATCTGCTGCTGCTCGCCCGCCTCGACGCCGGCCGCCCCCTGGAGCGCCGTCCCGTCGACCTGACGCGTCTGGTCCTGGACGCGGTGACGGACGCGCAGGCCGCCGGCCCCGGACACCGCTGGGCGCTGGAGCTGTCCGAGGAGCCGGTGACGGTGACGGGCGACGCCCACCGGCTCCATCAGGTGCTGGCCAACCTGCTGGCCAACGCGCGTTCGCACACCCCCGTGGGCAGCAGGGTGACCGTCTCGCTGAGGACCGACGCGGCGGGCAGCGCCCCCACGCCGGACGAAGCCGGGAACGGCGCGGCGGGCAGCTCGGCGGGCGGGACCGTGGTGCTGGAGGTGCACGACGACGGACCGGGCGTCGCCGCGGACATCCGGTCCCAGGTCTTCGAACGCTTCACGCGTGCGGACCGCCGCCGCACGGAGGACATGGGCGGCGGCACCGGCACCGGTCTCGGGCTGTCGATCGTCGCGGCGGTGGCGGAGGCCCACGGCGGCAGCGTCGGCCTCGTCAGCGCCCCCGGTTCGACCACGTTCACCGTCCGTCTCCCGGCCGGCGGCGAGTGATCGGCGCCGCGCCCTCGCGAGTCCGGCTGCCCGTCGACCGGATCGTGGCCGACACGACGGGCCAGGCCGGCGGGAAGAGCGGGAACGACGCGGCCGAGGTGGTCGTCACCCCGTCCGCCTGACGCCCTCACCCGCACCCTCACCCCCAGGTCATTGACCTGGAGGACCCTCACCCCCAGGCCATTGACCAGGGGGTTTCTTCTATGCTGTGGATTTCGGCGAAAGCCGTGCACCGCTCCGATAGCATGTTCGATCTCGCGACGAACATCCCTTGCCGACTTCACCGGGAAATACCGCCCTTCAGCGAGACAAGCGCACCATTCCGTCAAAACTCACAAACTGGTCAGAGAATTGATATCGATGCCGCCGCGGACGTCCTCGCGAACGAAAAGCAGCAGTGCGTTCCCCGAGCGGCGTCGGCCACGAGTCCTGCTCACGGTCGCGGCGGGCGTGGTGGTCCTCGGATTCCTCGTCGCGCTGGAGCTCGTCGCCCGCCACCTGGGCCTGCCGGGCCCGCTGACCGCGCAGGCGCGAGAGGTGATCTTCCCGCCCAAGTCGGGCGGCCTGCTGTACGCCAGCATGGCGTTGCTGCTGGTGGTGATGGACTGGCGGCAGCGGTTCATCGCGCTCGGCGCGGCGATCGGCGTCGACCTTGCTTTCCTCGTCGTCCGGTGGGCGGCGGACATCAAGGTGACCGAAGGCCACCCCTTCGGCAACGGAGCCCTGCTGGTCACGCTCGGCTGCGCGGTCGTCGCCGTCACGCGCCGCACCGGCAGCGAGCGCGTCCTGCTGCTGAAGGGCGTCGGACTGGCCCTGCTGCTGATGGCCGGCCGCAAGACCGGGGACACCTGGCTGCTCATCACCTCCAAGACCCGGCCCATGGTGCTCGACCAGTACGTCGCGACCGCCGACCACGCCCTGGGCAACCCGTCCTGGCTGGTCGGCCGGATCGTCACGGCCACCGGCCCGATCGGCTTCAACGTCCTCGACTTCGTCTACGGCCAGCTCCCGGTCGCCGCCGTCGTCGTCGCGCTGTACCAACTGCGCAACGTGGCGGCCGAGCGCCGCTTCCCGACGCATCACCTGGTGCGCACCTTCCTGGCCATCGGTGTCGTCGGGCCGGTCTTCTACATGCTCTTCCCGGTGGTGGGGCCGGTCTTCGCCTACGGCACCGGCTCGGAGCACTGGGCGGACGTCAGCCTGTGGGCGGAGTCGCACCACAGCCTGCAGTGGGCGGTGGGCGATCTGTGGCCGAACACGCCGTCGCCCGTCGGCGTCCCGCACCCCATGCCGTTCGACGGGATCACCCCGCGCAACTGCATGCCAAGCCTGCACACGGCGTGGGCCGTCGCGATCTTCATCCACTCCCGCAAGGGCCCGAGGGTCCTGCGGTTCGCGGGCGCGTTCTGGCTGGTCGCGACCCTCGCCGCGACGCTGGGATTCGGCTACCACTACGGAGCGGACCTGATAGCCGGCGTCGTCTTCACCCTGACGATCGAGGGCGCGCTACGCGCCTACGACCGCGGCTGGGACCGCTCGGGCGTCCGGCTCGTCGCCCACGGCGCCACGGTCTTCGGCGCGCTCCTGCTGTCGTACCGCTTCCTGCCCCTGGAGCTGGCCCGGCACCCGTGGTTCTCCGGCCCCCTCCTCGTCCTGGCGATGGCCTCCGTCGTCTACGCCTACCTGCGGACCACGGCGGACTGGGAGCCGAGCACCGCACCGGCCCGGCAGCCGGAACCGCTTCCCGAACCGGTCTGACCCCCGCCGCACTCACGCCCGAGCACGCCTCGGCCTGAGGCCGCCGGCCCGTCACCGAACGCGCGCGCGCTCCTTTCGGGCCTGCCGGAAGTCGAGGTACGCCAGCGCGGCGACCAGCAGCGGGACGATGGTCCACAGCAGGGCGAGGCGCAGCGGGCCCGTCGTCAGTCCGGCGACCAGCAGCACCAGGACGGCGCTGCCCACGACGCCGAAGAACTGGCGGTAGGAGCGGAATCCGCCCGCCGCCGTCGTGCCGGGATCGTCCTCCTCGGCGAACGCGGCCCGCACGGGGTGCTCGTCGCCCTCGCGCCGGGCCTGCCGCCAGGCGAGGAACCAGCGGGCGAGGGCGTAGACGACGAAGGTCCCGAGGAAGATCCACCACCCGGTGGGGTCGTCCGGTAAAGAGCGCGCAAGTGTCATGAGCACCTCGTGCCCCTGTCCCGCCGGAGCAGACGGCTCCGCATACGCGCCGGCCCCGGTTCCCCGGACAGCACTGGATCCCGGGCCCCGACCTGCCCCAGAGTGGCCACATGAGCGATCACTCCGGAGCGTCCGTCACACCCGTCGAAGCCTTCGAACCCCCCTACTACGTCGCCGTCTTCACGTCGGTCCACGCCGAGGAACGGAGCGGCTACGGCGAGACCGCCGCACGCATGGAGGAACTGGTGAAGGACGTCCCCGGGTACCTGGGGATGGACACCGCGCAGACTCCCGGCGGGCTCTCCATCACGGTCGGGTACTTCCGCGACGCCGACGCCCTCACACAGTGGCGGAGCAACACCGAGCACCGCGCGGCGCAAAGCCGCGGGCGAGCCGAGTGGTACGAGAGCTACACCCTCCATGTCGCGAAGGTGGAGCGCAGCCACGGGTTCAAGCGCGCCTGAGCGCCCGTGCCTGCCGCCACCGCTGTTGTGGCGCGGGGGACGCGTGGACGGCTACCAGGAGAGGGCCGCGGCGACGACCATGGAGGAGGCCGAGGCACGGGCGGACGACCCGCGAAACCGCCCGGGGCCCGGAACCGCCCGGGGCCCGGAACCGCCCGGGACCCGGAACCGCCCGGGACCCGGAACCGCCCGGGACCCGGAACCGCCCGGGACCCGGAACCGCCCGCCGGGCGGCCCTAATCGGCGCGTTCGGCGGTCCAGGTGATGTGCGGGGGCTCGACCCGTGCGCACAGGGGGCCGCCCTGCGCGTCGGTCAGACCCAGACGCCCGACCAGCAGGCCCGCGCGAGCGGCCGCGGCCACCACGTCGGCCGGGACGGCGTCGAGCATGAGCTTGGCGCGGCGGAACATGGTGAAGACGCCCGACCCGTCGACCGTGCCCCAGGACAGGTAGATGAACCGCCGGCCCAGACGGTGCTGCACATAGGGCCCTTCGACCTCCGCGCCGGTCGGCGAGACGCGCGCCGTGCACTCGAGGGTCCATGTCGCGGACGGCGCGTCACCGGGCTGCGGTTCCAGGACCTCGGCCGGACGGTCACGGCGTTGCACGCCGACGTGGATGCCGGTGTAGGCGGGCTCCCGGCCGTCGGCGGAGCCGGGGCGGGCGGGTCCGGGCAGGTCGACGGCGTCGATGCGGATGCGCATACGGCCATCATCCCCTTCCGTCGTCCCGTTCCGTCATCCCGTCGTCGTCCGCGCGGAGAAGTCCGGCGCCGGGCGGCACGGCCCGCCGAGCCCCGCCGGCAGCTCCGGCAGCTCCGGCCGCCCCGGCCGCCCCGGACGACGACCACGCGCCGAACACCGCCTGCCGTCACTCGCCCCGCGGCTTCACCGCGTCAGGTTCCGTGCCGCCTTCCGCGGCTCTCTCCGAGGATCTCTTTCGCCCCGCCCTGCGCAGGTCCCTTCGCCCCGCCCTGCGCAGGTCCCTTCGCCCCGCCCGGCGTGGGGCCTTTCGACCCGCCCTGCGGGGGACTCGTCGACCCGTCCTGCGTGGCGGCCTCCCAGATCTTCCCCGCCACCCTCCTCGCGAACCCCGTCGGGGACGGCTCGTTCGGCAGCCGCGCGGGCGCCACCGTGCCCTTCCGGCTGCCCGCCCGGTCGGCGAACAGCGCCACCGTCAGGACGAGTCGGCCGTCGTATCCGGTGGCCCACACGGTCCGCCGGGCGATCCCCCCACCCGCCCCCGCGACGGCGAAAGCCCGCACCCCCGCCGGGTCCGCGGCGTCGTCGGCCACGGCAGGCGCCGGTCCGGCCCCCGACCGACCGCCCGCCGTCAGCGCCTCCTCCTCGTCCAGGACCCGCCGCACGTCAGGGCGTGCCCGGTAGACGGTGCGGCCCTCCTGCGTGATGCGGGCGACGGTGTACGGGGTGGCGTATCTGCCGTCCGCCGCCACCGTCGCATACGCCGACGCCAGGTTCAGCGGGGTCGGCGCCGCCGTCCTCAGCAGCTTGCCCAGGGGTTCGCCCGCGTCACCCGCCTCGCTGAACGGTTCCAGGGCCGTCCCCGCCTCCACCGCCCCGCTCACCGCGTCGTTGAACGACTGCCGCGCGTAGTCCGAACCCCCGTACAGCAGCCGCACCGCTCCGTCGCCGGGCACCATGCCGACGACGGCCGTGTGCACCCGCACGCTCTTGCCCCCCGGATGCTCCTGCACCAGCTGGGTGGCCCTGTCCTGCAGCGCCAGGTCGAAGGTGGTCGTCACGCTGTAGCCGCCGCTCGCGAGCCGGTCCTCGGTGATGCCGAGCCGGTCGGCGGCCTCCTTCGCGGCGACGTCGATCAGGTACTGCCGCTGGCCCTCCGTCTCGCCCGGCGGATAGAACCGGAACGCGGGGAAGCGCACCGCGGCCCGCTGCTTCGCCGTGATGCTGCCGCTCGCGGCCATCGCGTCGAGCACCCACTCCCAGCGGTTCTCCAGCTTCGCGGTCACCTTCGGATCGGAGCCCGCCCGCTCGTAGTACGAGGGGATGTTGAGGATGGCCGCCAGCGCGGCGCCCTGGGCGACCGTCAGCGCCTTCGCGTCCACGCCGAAGTAGTTGCGCGCGGCGGACTGGATCCCGGCGGCGCCCCGCCCGAAGTACACGGTGTCGAGATAGCCCTCGAGGATCTCGTCCTTGGTGCGGGTGCGGTCCAGCTTGATCGCGATGAGCGCCTCGCGCGCCTTGCGGGTCAACGAGTGTTCCGGGCTCAGCAGCGCGTTCTTCACGTACTGCTGGGTGATGGTGGAGCCGCCCTGCGGGTCGCCGCCCGTCAGCGTCGCCAGCACGGCCCGGGTGATGGCCCGCGGCGAGACCCCGCTGTCCGTGCGGAAGGAGCGGTTCTCCGCGGCGATCACCGCGTCCTGGACATGCCGGGGCACCGCGGACAACGGGACCTCCTGCCGGTCGACCGGTCCGCGCCGGCCCAGATAGGCGCCGTCCGCGTCGAGGAACACGGTGCTCTGGCTGACGGTTTCGGGGTGCGGCTTCGGAATGGACGTCAGGCGGTAGGCCACGACGGCCGCCGCGCACACCGTCGCGAGCAGCACGAGGAAGGCGTAGAACAGCCGGCGAAGCCGCCGGCCCCGGTTGCGCCGGAGCCGGATCCGCAGCGGCGTGCGCCCCCGGCGCCGGCGCTCCGACGGCGCCTTCCTCTTCCTCGGCCGCCACGCCGTGCGCACCGGTCGAGGCAGCGGGCCCGTCCCGTCCCTGTCCGTGTCCCCGTCCAAGTCCCCGATCACGTTCATATCCGCCACCACTCGCGGTCCGACCGTGCGGCGACCCTGCCCGAGGCGTCGTACACCGTGACGATCCGGTCGTCCCCGCCCGCCGAGAGCAGCGCCTTCACGTCCTTGCCGGGCAGCGGCGTGCTCGCGTACCAGATGCCCCACCCCGGACTGCCCGCCAGGACGAGGACCTTCGCCGTGGTCCTGCCGCCGTCGCCGGTTCTCACCTCGACGCGGCCCGGGTCGCCGCGCAGACCGTGGAAGAGGCCCGACAGGAAGAACCCGCCGTTCACGCTGTCCACCCGGAGGGACACGCCCGGCTCGCCGACCGGGCGGTCGCCGTCGTCACCGGGGAGGGAGGCCGACCAGTGCCCGCCGTCGGACGTCAGCCACATCCGCACCCCCGGACCGGCGGTCACCCGCTCGCCCGGCGCCACGACCCGGACCGGGCTCATGGCCTGCCGGCTGCCGTCCCCGGCCCGGACTCCGGACGCCCCGTCCCGCCCACCGTCGCCTCCGAGACGGCCGACGGCGACGAGGGCGACGGGCGCCAGCAGCGCCGCGCAGGCGACCGAGGTCACGGCAAGGCGGCGCCGCCGCCGGATCCGGCCCCCTGCCCGGAGGTCGGCCAGCGGCGCCTCGGACGGGACGACGTCCCGGGCGGCACGGCCGAACGCCTCGCGCAGTTCCCCCGGTTCGGCGCCGGCCTCCTTCAGACCGTGCCGGGCGTGGGCGCGCACCGCCCCCACCGAGCAGCCCAGCAGCTGGGCGATCTCCGCGTCCGCCAGCCCCGCCCAGACCCGCAGCACCACGACGGCCCGTCGGCGCGCGGCCCTCCGTCCGCGCGGCCGGCGCAGATGGTCGCGCACCAGACAGCGCCGCACATGGAAGTCCACGTCGTTGCGCGGAACGCGTCGCCACCGCGCGCAGATCCGCGTCAGCGTTCTCCGGGCCAGTTCCTCCGCGGCCCCGGGATCGTCGGTGAGCAGCCGGGCGGTCACGACCAGCTCGGACCAGTGCGTCCGGGCGTAGGCGGCGAAGTCGTGGCCCGCCGGGAGCACGGGGAGTGCGGGGAGTGCGGGGAGCACGGGGAGAACGGAGGAAGCGGGAAGCGCGGGAACTGCGTCGGGGGTCGGTGGCACGTGGGCGGTCCTTCGGCTCGGGAACTCGGTCGTGGCCGGACGCATGGAGGGCGTCCGGCCTGGTCGGGCAACCGTGGGGTCGTGCACGTAGGTTGAGCAGGCGGCGAGCAGACACCGTTGAGGAAGAAGGAGCCGGGAACCCGTCTGCGCCGTCTTCCCGGTGGGGTCGCGCCTCGCTGGATGCGGCCTACGCGCACTACGCGACCTGTACGCACGGCGGAGGTGGTCAGGTTGCACGGAAAGGGCAGAGATTCCGGTGGAGGCATGACCGAGGACGAGTTCGACGCTTTCTACGCGACCGCGTTCCCCCGGCTGACCGGACAGCTCTACGCCTTCACCGGAGACCACGGCGAGGCCCAGGACGTCGTCCAGGAAGCGTTCGTACGGGCCTGGGACCGGAGGCAGCACTTCCTGTCGGACAGCGCTCCCGAGGCGTGGATCCGCACGGTGGCCATGCGGTTGGCGGTGAGCCGCTGGCGGCGCGCGAGGCGCTGGCTGGAACTCGTACGGCGCACTCCGCCGCCCGACTCCACTCCGGGACCGGGACCGGAGCACACCGCACTCGTGGCCGCCTTGCGCGAACTGCCCCAGGCTCAGCGAATGGCGATCGTCCTGCACCATTTGTGCGACCTCAGCGTGGAGCAGGTAGCCTCCGAGACCGGCGCGCCGGTGGGGACGGTCAAGGCGAGGCTGGCCCGGGGGCGGGCGGAGCTGGCGAGGCGTCTCGCGGGGGACGAGGCCGACGAGCGCGTCGACGAGGCCGACGGGCCGGTCCGGAAGGAGAGCCGCCGTGTCCGATGAACTGTCCGCCGCGCTGCGCGAGTTGGCCGCGGACCGGGCGACGGCTCCGATCGTCGGCGGCCCCGCGACCCGTGCCCGGGCGATGCGCCGCAGACGCCGCCGCCGTGCCGCCGCGACCCTGGCCGCGGGGACCGCGGCCCTCGCGCTGCTGGGCTTCGCGCTGACCCTGCGACTCGGCGAGGGCCCCGACCGGTCGGCCGGGCCCGGCTCCTCCGCCGTGCCGCCGCCGGGTTCCGCCCTGCCGAGGACGGCCACCCCGGCGCCCGTCTCCGGCGCGCTCGACCTGCCCGGAGGCGAGCTCACTTTCGGCGGCCGGGTGATGCCGATCGTCTCGAAGTTCGACCTCTCGTCCGGGCCCACGGGCACGCCGTCGATGAGGGTGGTCGCGAAGAAGAGCCGGGTGGCGCTGACCGTCGACATGCTCCCCAAGGGCTACGCCGTGGTGAACGTCGCGAGCGCGGTCGAGCTGCGCGGCGGGGAGGGCGGCCCGCTCTACGTCGGCGTCGTCGCCCCGGACGTCAAGGCCGCCGGCGATTACGACGCCGAAGGCGCCGTGATCACCCTCGGCGCCGAGGACGCCCGGTGGCTCTACGCCCGGATCCGCCTCGGCGACAGCATCGTGGTCACGGCCGGCGCGGCGCCGGAAGCCACCCCCTCGGCAGCCGACCCGGCGTCCGGTGCCACAGCGTCCCCGTCCGGCGAGGCCCGCGTCGCACCCCCCTCCCGCGCCTCGGCGCCGGTCGGGGAGCACACGGACTAGAGCACGGCCTCGCCGGTCCGAGCCCCGCGCTGTTCGACGCCGATTACCTCACCGTCGAACACGCAAAAATCTATGTCGGCTGGAGTAGACATTGGGTGGTGCGGCGGTTATGGTTTCTCTCGTAGCCCAGAGAAACACCGGGCCGGCAGACACGAACTGCCGGGAGCAGTGCCGAAGTTGCAGTACCGAAGTTGCAGTTGGCAGGACGGTGCGGTGGTGGAGTTTCGAAGCCAGTGTCATAGCAGGGCGGCGACGAGACTGACGACCGGACCGGGTGGCCCGCAGTGATCAGGGGCCGCCGTCAGCAGTACCGCAGTGCAGTACCCGCAAGTGCAGTACCGCATCACCGCAGTACCCAGCAGTGAAGGCAGTGAGCAGCACCTCGGTGAAGGCGTCGGCTGCGGGCGCGCGCACCGGGAGGTTCGGCAGTGGGGTTCCAAGCCAGAGCAGACGCAGGACGGGCGACGGGGCTGGCTGCCGAAAGGGTGGCGCTGGAACAGGCCACCGAGCAGTACGCATGACCAGCAGTACGCAGTCCCCCGTTGGAAAAGCAGTTGATCGCCCAGGGAAGAACGGAGGAGCCGAACGCCATCAGGATCGCCCGGGCCGAAGCCTTGAACCCGGGTACCGCAGGACATCGATAGTGAGGTGGTCTCCGGTCAAGCAACCGCGATCCCTGCATTCCCGGCAGCTAGACGGCCGGGTCGGCGGACCCTCAAGGCGGGGCCAGATGGCGGCGGGCTGTTGGGGTAGCTGTTCATTGGGCCCCTGGCGCCGTACGGCGCCAGGGCCCCTCCACGTGTTGTGCAGACGTGTTCTACAGAGAGGTGTCAATGACAGCAGGCGATTCCTTCGGCCGCCTCGACGACGACGACTACCCCGCCTTCACCATGGGCCGTGCCGCCGAGATGCTCGGCACCACCCAGGGCTTCCTGCGCGCCATCGGTGAGGCCCGCCTCATCACCCCGCTGCGCTCCGCGGGCGGACATCGCCGCTACTCCCGCTACCAGCTGCGCATCGCCGCCCGCGCCCGCGAACTCGTCGACCAGGGCACGCCCGTCGAAGCAGCCTGCCGCATCATCGTCCTCGAGGACCAACTCGAGGAGGCCCAGCGCATCAACGCCGAACACCACCGCGCCGCCTCCCCGCACCCCGCCGACACCTGACGCCCGGCCGGCGGCGACGGAGAACGCCGGTCGGCACAACGCCGACTGTCAGTGGCCCCGGCTAGAGTCTCGGACGCGCGGTCGGCTTCCGGGGTGTCCAGCTCTGGAGAGCAGCTGCATCCCCGACTCTGTCCGGGGGCGGCCCGGGAGCAACCCGGGACCTAACCGACGGGTCGGGCTCAGCCGATGGCCAAGTGCGAGACCCGCCAGCGCCGACCGCGCACCCGTCACCCTGTACGCCGGCGGAGAGCGGGTGGCGCGGCGTAAGCGGAACCCTCGCCGTGGACGACGGCCACTTCACGGACGCGAGGAGCGGTCACTCCGACGCGGGACGACAGCGGGACCTCGCGGCCGGCCTGGACGACCTGGTCCGCGCCGAGCGTGCGAAGCACCAGAAGGGCCAGGATCACGACCCCGCGCACCACACGCTGGCTCCTCGTTCCGGTTCCAGGCCGACGGCTTCGCACGACTCGCCGTTTCCCCGCTCGGTACACCCTTCTCCGCTCGGTACACCCTTCCTGCGGTCGGCTGGTCAGCGTGCGGCCACCGTCGCCGTCGTCCCCCGGTCGGCTGGTCAGCGTGCGGCCACCGTCGCCGTCGTCCCCGCTCCAAGGCAATTGCCAAGGTAAGAGTCCGTTTCGGATGCCGGCGCCGAGGGCGGCATTGCGCGTGATCAACAGCGTTGCGCCATGGCAACCTGCGTGCTGACACAGCCATTTGGATCCGGAGGTACACCGCCCGTGGCGGCGAAGAACAATCCGACTGTCAGGAGACGACGTCTCGGCGCGGAGCTTCGCCGGCTCCGCGTGGCCCGTGGGCTGAAGAGCACAGAAGTGGCCGAGCGGCTCATGGTCTCCCAGCCCAAGATCAGCCATCTGGAGAACGGCAACCGTGCCGTCAGCCCCCGCGATGTACGCGACCTGTGCGCGATCTACGAAGTGACGGACCAGCAGCTCATCGACTCCCTGATGGAGATGGCCAGGGAATCCGGTCAGCGGGGCTGGTGGCACCCCTACGGCGGTCTCTCCGACAGCGTCTACATCGGCCTGGAGACAGACGCCGCTTCCCTGCACGCCTACGCACCGATGGTGGTCCCCGGGCTGCTGCAGACCCCTGCCTACGCCCAGGCTGTCATTGGGGAAACGATCCCTCCGCCCACTGTCGAACAGGCCGCCGCGCACCTCAAGGTGCGGCTCCGCCGACAGCACCGGATCTACGACCCGGCCCGCCCGCTGCGCCTGTGGGTCGTCCTCGACGAATCGGCGCTGCACCGCGTCGTCGGGGGCCCCGACGTCATGCGGGAACAACTGGAGCACCTGAACGCCCTCGGCGCCGAGCCGCACATCACGGTGCAGGTCCTTCCCTACGGGGTGGGCGCTCACCCGGGCCTGTCAGGACAGTTCTCCCTCCTGCGGTTCGCCGACGGTCCGGAGGCAGGGGTGGTGTACCTGGAGCGGTTCACCAGCGACCTCTACCTGGAGAAGCCGTCGGACGTGCAGCACTACAGCGTGATGTACGAACACCTCCAGGCCCAGGCCCTCACCCCGGACAGCAGCCGCGACTTCATCGTCGGGACCGCCAGGACGTACATCGACGCGGCGGTCCCGCACTGAGTGCGGGTCGCGGGAGCCGGCCCCTGTCGAACGCCCTCCGTGGGGCGCGCGTCCGCCGCGGTGCTGCGATTCCCCTGGCGATCGCGGCGTTGATCAGTGCCGCGGTGACGACGGTCGCCACGGCCTCACCTCCTTCGGCCGGAGGGCCCTAGGAAGGTCGTGAGCCGACGGCACGGGCTCGTACTCCTCGACCGAAGAGTACGAGCCGACGGCACGGGCCGTATTCCTCGGCCGAGGCGTACGCTGAAAGGGACCGAGGATATTTCGCGCACGGGCTTCCACGCCCGTGTCGTTTTCGGCGATCGCATAGGCCGGTCCGACCGCGGTCGGACCGGGGGCAGGGTCCGCTTCATGGCTGCGACCATTTCCCTCTCGCCGACACTCGAAGACCGGTTCTCGCCGTCCTCCCCCCACTTCTTCCCCTCTCCGCCTGTCGCTGGCTCCCGACCGCGCCGCACCGGCTCTGCTGGACGGCGCGTGGTGGCCCCGATCCCGAGATCTCAGGGTGGAACTCCCGATCCTGGCAGCGGTACTGGACCCGCTGTGGGGCCGGATCACCCGGGTCACGGTGAACCCCACGCACTGGCCGGTCGTGCCGCGCAAGGTGCCCGTCGCCGGACACGTCGTGAAGGCGGGCTGGTTCCCGGCCGAGCAGTATCCCCACGAACCGCTGCTGCTCTCCTACCGCACGGGTCGCTGGAACCTGCCGGTGATCCCGCCTCGGACGGACCCCGCCTCGGCCGCCTCCCGGTACCGCGGCACTGCGGAGGGAGACGACTCCCAAGCGCACGGGGACGTTCGACGGCACGTGGTGGCCGCAGTCCCGCGACCTCGACCGCCAACTGTTCGGCCCGCCCGTCGCGTTGGCCGCCCGGCCAGGTTCGCTCGCCCGTGTCGGCCTCGACACGGGCGCCTGGGACGAGAGGCCGGGCCGTCTGGTCGTCGACGGTCGTGCCGTCCGCGTCTACCGGTCGGCCGTCGGTGACGACACCGTGATCGTCGCTCTGCGTCACCAGGGCCACTGCGTGTTCCTGATGATCCGTCCACAGACCGCCCCTTCGCCCCCTCGCGCCGCGATGGCCCTGGCCGTACGGGACGACACCGTCGCCTCGGCCGAACGGATTTCCGCCGGCGGCGACCTCACCCCCACCGACCGGACGCGCGTACTGCCCGGTGCCCCCGACTGGTAGCAGTCCGGACCGTACGGCGCGCCCCTCCGGTGTCGGAGGCCGAGTTCAGACAGCGAGTTCGACACCGCCGTTCAGGAACCGGGCTCAGGTGCCGGGCTCAGGCGCCGGGCTCAGGAACCGAGCTCAGGCGCCGAGCCCCGTTCAGGAACCGGGCTCAGGTGCCGGGCTCAGGAACCGAGCTCAGGCGCCGAGCTCAGGAACCGAGACAGGAACTCGGTTCGCCGGACCGGAGATTCATCCCGTCCGTCACCGCGCACGCCCGTCAGCGTCCCCATGCGTCCGGACAGAGGAGCCATGGCCTTTCCACAACTGAACGTCTACCGGTACGAACGCGGCACCCGTGCCCTGGTGACCCTCGCGGGAGAGATCGATCTGACCACGGCTCCGCAGGTGAGGCAGGCGCTGGCCGAGTGTCTGAGCGAGGGCGTCCGCAGCATCGACGTCGACCTCACGGCAGTCACCTTCTGCGACGCCGCCGGGCTCAACGCCTTCCTGCTGGCGTCCCGGTTCGCCACGGAGGCCGGCAGGACACTGC
This sequence comes from Streptomyces sp. NPDC058291, assembly GCF_042880855.1. Taxonomy (NCBI): domain Bacteria; kingdom Bacillati; phylum Actinomycetota; class Actinomycetes; order Kitasatosporales; family Streptomycetaceae; genus Streptomyces; species Streptomyces sp. NPDC058291. Next base: position 85,423 of record NZ_JBHVYK010000011.1, on the reverse strand, counting down.
GACTGCACTACCCGCCGCAGAGCATGGCCCGCGTCATCGAGATCACCGGCTCCGGATTCCTGCTCCACTCGTCACCCGCCGGCGCGGGATCGGGTCGGATTCCCGTCGCCCCGGGCGGTGTGCTGTGACGCCCCCGCCCGGGCAGCAGCCGCACGGGGACGGAAACACCTCGTCCACCGCGGACGCTCTACGCCTGCGGCGGCTGAACCGCTGGCAGGCCGAGACCCTCAAGGAGGACCTGGCCGATCTGTACGTGGAGTGCTCCCGGGCACGCCCCGGTGAGGGGTACCGGGGCCGGGAGGCGTTCCTGCGGCGGTTCACCGGCGCCGTCCGACGGCCCGGCTTCGCCCTGCTGATCGCGGAGAGCACCGCTTTCGCCGGGTGTGTCTACGGATTCCCGGTACGACGCGAGGGGACGTGGTGGCGAGGTTTCGACGGCCCCCTTCCGCGGAGCGTCGAACAGCTCACGGCGTCCGGTCACGTCTTCGCGATCACCGAGACCCTCGTTCACCCCCACACGGACGACAAGGACCTCGCCCGTCGCCTTCAGCGACGCCTGCTCGCTGACCATCACGCCTCGCTCGGGGCGACGTTGGTGGACCAAGCCGACTCGGCGGTCTGCGACGCCTTCATGTCGTGGGGCTGGCAGGACATCGGGCTGGTTCGTCGGCCGTCCGACCAGCGGTCTCTCCGGCCGTCGGACCCCGTGGTGCTACGAGCACTCGTCCTTCCCCTCGGGCTCGGGCCGCGTACGGTCGCCCACCCGGACGGGCTCGCCCACGAGAACCGCACCCAGCGGCCCGGCTGAGAGAAAACACCGGCCGTGCGGCGCCTGGCGTGGGGCATTTGGTTCCCGGGGCGCCGTCCGTTCGAGACCGAGGCGTAGTCGAAATGACGAATCTCATTATTTACACAGCACTGTCCGCTGTCTGAATGAGCGTCAATTTTCCCCTGCCTGTCCATGCCGAGGCAGGGATATTGCTGCGTAATATGCGGCGGCAGCGACATGGCATCCCGGGTGATCGGCAGGGCCCGGTACGCCACGGCCCCCACAGGAAATGGCCTTTTGATGAAGCTGAAGATCCCTCAGGCGGCTGACCGCCGTACCTTGTCCGGCGTGCTGGCTTCCGCCCTCGCCGCAACCATCGCCGCCGTGCTGGTCGTCCTGACGCCAACGCAGGCACTCGCCATCGCCACGCCGGTGCCGCTGGCCACGGCCGCGAGCTTCTCCGTTCTGTCGGGCCAGGGAGTCACCAACACCGGCCCCTCGGTGATCAGCCACGACCTCGGCACGCACCCGAACCCGGCCATCTCCGGATTCCCGCCCGGCCAGGTACTCGGCGCCGTGCACGCCGCGGACGCGGTCGCCCTGCAGGCCAAGGCCGACCTGGTCACGGCGTACAACAACGCGGCCAGCCAGGCCACCAACTTCGCCCTTCCGGCAGCCATCGGCAACGGACAGACACTGCTTCCGGGCGTCCACACCGCTGTCTCCGGCGTCGGACTCACCGGTGACCTGACCCTGGACGCCGCGGGCGACCCGAACGCCGTCTGGGTGTTCCAGATCCCCGAAGCTCTGACGACGGCGACCTCCAGCCGAGTGCTCCTCACCAACGGGGCTTCGGCGTGCAACGTGTTCTGGCAGATCGGGAGTTCCGCCACCCTCGGCACCACGTCCACGTTCGTGGGCACCATCATGGCTCTGACCTCGATCACCGTGACGACGGGGACGAACATCGAGGGGCGGGCGCTGGCGCGCAACGGCTCCGTGACGCTGGACAACAACCGGATCTTCCTCGGCGGGTGTGCGACCTCCACCACCGGCGGAACGACGACGGGAACGACCACCGGCACCACCACCGGCACCACCACGGGAACGACCACCGGCACCACCGCGGGAACGACCACCGGTACCACGACCGGGCCCAACGCCCCGTCCACCAGCGGCGGCCTTCTCGGCGGTGGCCTCGTCACCGGTGGCCTCGTCAGCGGCGGCCTCCTGGGCGGGCCGATCGTCGGGACCGGCGGCACCTCGGGCAACGTGGCCGGCAACACAGCCGGGAACACCGCCGGTAACTCGTCCGGAAACACCGCGGGCAACACCGCCGGGAACACCGGCAACACCGCGGGCAACACCGCCGGGAACACCAATGGCGGACAGGGCGCCGGCGGGCACGACCATGCACCGGGCGGACCGAACCACGAGGGCGGCCCCGGCAAGCACGACCACGGCAAGTACGACCACGGTCAGGGCCAGGAGGACCACGGTCAGGGTCAGGAGGACCACGGCAAGTACGACCACGGCCAGGGTCAGGAGGACCACGGCAAGGGTCAGGAGGACCACGGCAAGTACGACCACGGCCAGGGCCAGGAGGACCACGGCAAGGGTCAGGACGACTACGGCAAGGACGACCACGGCAAGGGTCAGGACGACCACGGCAAGGACGACCACGGCAAGGACGACCACGGTCCGCAGTCCGACGAGAACTACGGCTACGACGGGGCGCCGAAGGGCTACGAGGGCTAGGCAGCGACCGGCGGTCGGTCCGCACACCGGATGACGGCGCGCGGCGGAATTCTCATCGAGTCCGCCGCGCGCCGTCGGTGGCAGTCAGCGAGAAGCCAGGCGCGAACAGCTGATAGAGAAAGACAGGTAGGCGGTGTCGAGCGGAATCGACTCAGCGGACGTGGAGGAAATCCAGCAGTCCGACTCCGGTCCGGCCACGCAGGAATCCCCTGATGCCATGGCCGCTCCTCCCGGGCTGCCGATAAGCGCCCGTGCACTGAAAGCAGGGCTGTACACCGCCGTGGCATTGTGTCTGGCGGCGAGTTGCATCCACGTGATTCTGGTGTTCCTCCACGTGGCGCCGGCCAACACCGTCTCGAAACGCTACAGCCCGCTGATCAATGCGTGGGTGTATCCCTTCTTCGAACAGAATTGGCGGCTTTTCGCTCCGGATCCCGAATCCGTCAACCGGCAGATTCTGGCGAGAACCGCGCACACCGGCTCCGACGGATCGGTTCAGGTGAGTCCCTGGTTCGACCTCACCGCCGTGGACCGTTCAGCGGTCGAGCATCATCCGTTCCCGAGCCACACCGCACAGAACATGCTGCGTCGTGCCTGGGCCGGCTACGTCGACTCGCACGGAGCAGACGACAAGGCGCGCACGGAGCGCGCGCTGATGATGCAGAAGTACCTGAGCAACATCGCCGCGGACCGGGCCGCCACACGCCAGGACGGCGCCTTCGACTTCATTCAGCTCCGCGTCGTGACGCTGCCCATCCCCATCCCCGTGCCCGGACCGGCCGCCGGCAATCGCCCGCCGACGCCGGTGGAGAGCCGGCTCCTGCCCTGGTGGAAGGTGACCCGCCATGGAAAATGAGGCACAGACGGCCCCGTCCCTCGGCGTCGTCCCGCGGCTCGCCGAGCGGATCACCGCCGTGTGGGACCTCCTGACGGGCCGCCCGCTGTCCCTGTACGGGGCGGCGGTGCTGCGCATCGGCTACGGACTGCTCTATCTGGTCTTTCTGCTGCGCGAGTTCCCGCACCGTGACGAGATCTGGGGTCCCGGTTCTCCGTGGACGCCCGCCCTGGCACACCAGCTCTTCCAGCAGACGGGCTGGTTCAGCATCCTGGTCCTGTCCGACAGCCGCGTCTACTTCGAACTCTGCTATGTGCTGGCGCTGGTCACGGCCGCGCTGTTCCTGCTGGGATGGCGTACTCGTGTCCTGTCGGTCCTCTTCGCCGTCGTGGTGACCTCGTTCCACAGCCGGGCGATCTTCATGACGGACGGGGGCGACAACCTGATCCTGCTGATGTCCCTCTACCTCGTCCTCACGGCCTGCGGCCGACGCTGGTCCCTGGACGCGCGCAGAGACCGGCTGAAGACGATGATTCGTGCGGCCGACGCGCCTGCCTCGGCGAGGGGCCACTTCGCGTGGCGACTCCACGATGCCCGCACCACGTTGATCACGGTGGTGCACAACTGCGGCATGTTCCTGATCGCGGCACAGGTCTGCTTTCTCTACGGTTCAGCCGGCCTGTACAAGGTCCAGGGAGCTTCCTGGGGCGGCGGCACCGCGCTCCACTACGTGCTGAACCTCGAACTCTTCCGGCCCTGGCCCGCCCTCTCCCACTTCGTGGACGAGCACACGCTCCTGGTCGCCGTCGCCGGCTACCTGACCGTGCTCTTGCAGGTGGCCTTCCCGTTCGTGCTCTTCGGCAGGCTCAAATATCCCGTCCTGACCATGCTGTTGGGCATGCACACCGGCATCGCCGTGCTGATGGGGCTGCCCCTCTTCTCCGGCGCGATGATCGTCGCGGACGCCGTGTTCCTTCCCGACCGCTTCTACGCCTTCCTGCCCCGCCTCTGCCGACGCGTGCTGCGGCGGACGGACAGCGGTCGCCCGGCGCCCTCACGGGCGGCGGGCCCCGGAGCCGTGCCTGCGCAAGGCGGACCGGGCGGCACACCCGGCACGAAGCACCGAGTCGTCCTCCCGGCAGGGCGTAAGGACACCGCGTCCGCCTCCGCGTCCCCGTGCGGCTCGGCGTCCACGGCAGGCCACTCTGGCCAGTCCTGCGAGAAGGCCGCGCTGATCCACCAGCCCTCCGACGACGACCGACAGCAGGAAGTCGCAGCCGGCCTCGACGCCACCGTACGGAAGGCGAGGGCCGCCGCAGCGAAGGGAGCGTCGGGCGAGCCTTCTGGCACGAATCCGGCACGCGACGAGTGATCGTCGAGCACAGCGAAAAGGCCCGGGTCGACGACCTGGGCCTTCTGCATGGAGCGGGTGACGAGAATCGAACTCGCGCTCTCAGCTTGGGAAGCGACGGCGCTTGGGCGGCCGCATGGTCGTTGACCTGCATGGATGCCGTTTTGTTGTCGCCAAGCCCTCTCGGAACAGCGCGGCATGTTCGTGGTGGAGGGCGGCGTCGAAGTTCTGCGGCTGTCGGCTGTCCGGGTTCAGGCTGACCCGGTCCATGCGCTCACCGGCGGCGCGGGTGCGCTGGGCCATCCCGTGGTTCTTCAGCAGCTTGACCGCACCGGCGGACTGAGCGGGAGACCGACGCCGTTGTCTGCCGCCTGCGCTTCCGGCTGCTGTGACCCTCGCCTCCGGCGGCGTATGAGTCCCGTCAACGGTGCGGCGGTGGCCGTAAGAGAGGCGTCAACGACCACGGCGTCCGGTCAGAAGGGCGGTTTCCTCTAATCGTCCGTTCCACCCGAACCTCACCAGGAGTTCGCGATGGCCGATCTGGCCTTCGTCGTCACCACGGTCGCGGTGTTCGCGCTGGTGGCCCTCGTCGCCAAGGGGGTGACGAAGCTGTGACCGTCGAAAACGTAGTCGGCCTGCTCGTGGCCGTCGGCCTGCTGGGTTATCTCGTCCTCGCGCTGATCTTCCCAGAGAGGTTCTGAGAAACAGATGGGTCCCGTACTCGCCGGCGTGCTCCAGCTGCTCGCGCTCATAGCGGCGCTGGCACTCGCCTACGTCCCTCTGGGCACCTACATGGCCAGGGTCTACTCCTCCACGAAGCACTGGCGGGTGGAGGAGTGGATCTACAAGGGCATCGGCGCCAACCCCGACACCGAGATGCGCTGGCCCGCGTACCTGCGCGGTGTCCTTGGTTTCTCGGCAGTGGGCGTCCTCTTTCTCTACCTGCTCCAGCGGCTCCAGGGCCACCTGCCCGGCTCGCTCGGCTTCAAGGCGATCGACCCGGACCAGGCGTTCAACACCGCCACGTCCTTCGTCACGAACACCGACTGGCAGTCGTACTACGGCGAGCAGGCCATGGGCCACGTCGTGCAGACGGCGGGTCTGGCGGTGCAGAACTTCGTCTCGGCGGCCGTCGGCATCGCGGTGGCGGTGGCGCTCGTACGAGGGTTCGCGCGCTCGCGTACCGGTGAGCTGGGCAACTTCTGGTCGGACCTGGTGCGTGGTGTGACCCGCATCCTGCTGCCGCTCTCCGTCGTCGCCGCGATCGTCCTGGTCGCCTGCGGCGCCGTCCAGAACTTCTCCGGCATCCACGAGGTCGGCCAGTTCTTGGGTGGCAACCAGCAGTGGAACGGCGGCGCGGTGGCCTCGCAGGAGGCCATCAAGGAGGTCGGCACCAACGGCGGCGGCTACTTCAACGCCAACTCCGCCCACCCCTTCGAGAACCCGACCCCGTTCACGAACCTCTTCGAGATCTTCCTGCTGCTGGTCATCCCGTTCGCGCTGACCCGCACCTTCGGCATCATGGTCGGCTCCATCAAGCAGGGCTACGCGATCCTCGCCACCATGGCCACCATCTGGGTCGGCTTCACCGCGCTGATGATGTGGACCGAGTTCGCCCACCACGGCCCTGCGCTCGACATCGCGGGCGGGGCGATGGAAGGCAAGGAGCAGCGCGTCGGAGTCGGCGCCTCGTCGATCTTCGCGGTCTCGACCACGCTCACCTCGACCGGCGCGGTGGACTCCTTCCACTCCTCCTTCACCGGCCTGGGCGGCGGCATCACCATGCTCGGCATGCAGCTGGGCGAGATCGCGCCCGGCGGCACCGGCTCCGGTCTCTACGGCATGCTGGTCATGGCGATCATCGCGGTGTTCATCGCCGGTCTCATGGTCGGCCGTACCCCCGAGTACCTGGGCAAGAAGATCGGCACCCGCGAGATCAAGTTCGCGGCCTGTTACATCCTCATCACCCCGGCGCTGGTGCTCGTCTTCACCGCCGCCGCGATGGCCCTGCCCACCCCGGGCCACTCGATGACCGACAGCGGCGCACACGGATTCTCCGAGATCCTGTACGCCTACAGCTCGGCCGCGAACAACAACGGTTCGGCCTTCGCCGGTCTGAACGCCGACACGCAGTGGTTCAACAGCACGCTGGGGCTGGCCATGGTGCTGGGCCGTTTCCTGCCGATGGTGTTCGTGCTGGCGCTGGCGGGCTCGCTCGCCGAGCAGAAGCCGGTGCCGGCCACCGCTGGCACGCTCCGCACCGAGAAGCCCCTGTTCACCGGGCTGTTGGTGGGCGCGATCCTGATCATCACCGGTCTGACCTATTTCCCGGCCCTCGCGCTGGGTCCGCTCGCCGAGGGGCTGGCGTCATGACGACCGACACGCAGAAGCAAGAGGACTCGATGTCCACAGCCACCCCGACCCGGGCACCACACGAGGACGTCCCGACCGGTCACAAGGACAGCCGCGTCGGCGCGGGCCTCTTCGACCCCAAGCAGCTGGTGACGTCCCTGCCGGACGCCTGCCGCAAGCTCGACCCGCGGGTGATGGTCAAGTCGCCCGTGATGTTCGTGGTGTGGATCGGCTCGGTGCTGACCACCGTCTTCTCTGTCAAGGAGCCCGGCGACTGGTTCGGCTGGACCATCAGCGCCTGGCTGTGGCTGACGGTGGTCTTCGCCAACCTGGCGGAGGCGGTCGCCGAGGGCCGTGGCAAGGCGCAGGCCGACACCCTGCGCAAGGCCAAGACCGACACCGTGGCCCGGCGGCTCGTCGGGGACTCCGAAGAGAGCGTCCCCGGCACCGAGTTGAAGATCGGCGACCTGGTCGTGTGCGAGGCCGGCGAGATCATCCCCGGCGACGGTGACGTCGTCGAGGGCGTCGCGAGCGTCGACGAGTCGGCGATCACCGGCGAGTCGGCGCCCGTCATCCGGGAGTCCGGCGGCGACCGGTCTGCGGTGACCGGCGGCACGAAGGTCCTGTCCGACCGGATCGTCATCAAGATCACGACGAAGCCGGGCGAGACCTTCATCGACCGGATGATCAACCTCGTCGAGGGCGCGGCCCGGCAGAAGACGCCGAACGAGATCGCGCTGAACATCCTGCTCGCCTCGCTGACGATCGTGTTCCTGCTGGCGGTGGCCACCCTGCCGCCGTTCGCGGACTACGCGGGCACCCGTCTCACGATGGTCGTGCTGGTCGCGCTGCTGGTCTGCCTCATCCCCACCACCATCGGCGCGCTGCTCTCCGCGATCGGTATCGCGGGCATGGACCGTCTGGTCCAGCGCAACGTGCTCGCCATGTCGGGGCGGGCGGTCGAGGCCGCCGGTGACGTCTCCACCCTGCTGCTCGACAAGACCGGCACCATCACGCTCGGCAACCGTCAGGCGTCCGAGTTCGTGCCGCTGAGCGGGACGACCGAGGCCGATCTCGCCGACGCCGCCCACCTGTCGTCGCTGGCCGACGAGACGCCCGAGGGCCGCTCCATCGTCGTCCTGGCGAAGGAGAACCACGGACTGCGCGAGCGCCGCCAAGGCGAACTCACCGGCGCCGAGTGGATCGCGTTCACCGCGCAGACCCGGATGTCGGGTGTGGACGTCGACGGCAGGAAGATCCGCAAGGGTGCGGCTGGTTCGGTCGTCGCCTGGGTCCGGGAGCAGGGTGGCGAGGTGTCCGAGGACGCATGCGCGCTCACCGACCGGATCTCCGAGGCGGGCGGCACTCCGCTGCTCGTGGCGGTCGAGGACACCGACGGCGCAAGGGTGTTGGGCGTCATCCACCTCAAGGACGTCGTCAAGGAAGGGATGCGGGAGCGGTTCGACGAGCTGCGCCGCATGGGCATCAAGACCATCATGATCACGGGCGACAACCCGCTGACGGCCAAGGCGATCGCCGAGGAGGCCGGCGTCGACGACTTCCTCGCGGAGGCCACCCCCGAGGACAAGATGGCGCTCATCAAGCGGGAGCAGGCCGGCGGCAAGCTCGTCGCGATGACAGGCGACGGCACGAACGACGCCCCGGCCCTCGCCCAGGCGGACGTCGGCGTCGCGATGAACACGGGTACGTCGGCCGCCAAGGAGGCCGGCAACATGGTCGACCTCGACTCCAACCCGACCAAGCTGATCGAGGTCGTCGAGATCGGCAAGCAACTGCTCATCACCCGGGGCGCGTTGACGACCTTCTCGATCGCCAACGACGTCGCGAAGTACTTCGCGATCATCCCGGCGCTGTTCGCGGCGGTCTACCCGGGCCTGGACAAGCTCAACATCATGGGCCTGGCCTCGCCGGACTCCGCGATCCTGTCCGCGGTCGTCTTCAACGCGCTGATCATCATCGCGCTGGTGCCGCTGTCGCTGAAGGGCGTGCAGTACCGGCCCGTCAGCGCGGACAAGATGCTGCGGCGCAACCTCGCGATCTACGGCGTCGGCGGCCTGGTAGCCCCCTTCGTCGGCATCAAGCTCATCGACCTGCTCATCTCCCTCATCCCCGGAATCGGCTGATCCCCATGAACAACTCGGTATCGAACACTGCCCGGTTGCTCTGGGCCGGCCTGCGAGCGCTGCTCGTGCTGACCCTGGTAACGGGCGTCATCTACCCGCTGGTCGTCACCGGCATCGCCCAGGGGATCTTCCCCGGCAGGGCCAACGGCTCCGAGATCACGTCGGACGGCAAGGTCGTCGGCTCGTCCCTGATCGGGCAGTCGTACAACCTGCCGCTGAAGAAGGGCCAGGAGACCCCGGAGCCCGACCTGAAGTGGTTCCAGGGCCGTCCGCGGAACGGCCTCGGCAGCAACAGCGTCAACACCCGGTACAAGCTGATCCTGTCCGGCGCCACCAACCGGTCCGCCGACAACAAGGACCTCATCGACTGGGTGACCGCCGCCAAGAAGGCCGTCATCGAGGACAACTCGGTGAACGGCTACACGGTCAAGCCCTCCGACGTTCCCGCCGACGCGGTCACCTCCTCCGGCTCCGGCCTCGACCCGGACATCTCCCCGCAGTACGCGGACCTCCAGGTCCACCGGATCGCCGAGAAGAACGGTCTCTCCGTGGCCCAGGTGCAGAAGCTGGTCGACGACCACACCGAGAGTCGCACCTTCGGCTTCATCGGTGAGCCGCGGGTGAACGTCCTCGAACTCAACATCGCGCTCAAGGAACTCGTTTCGAAGAGCTGATGGCGTTACGCGAACCACAGGGGAGTCGGCGGGTCCGGGGAGAACCGGGTTCCGCCAACTCCCGCAGCCATAAGGCCCGCTGCACGGCCCCGGCGCTGACAGTCCGACGTACGACAGGAAAGGCGCACGCCCATGACACGGGTGCTGGTGGTGGAGGACGACCTGCGACTCGTACGGGCCTTCATCATCAATCTCCAGGCACGCCAGTAAGGGGTCGACGCGGCCTCCGACGGCGCCGGCGCGCTCCGGCTCGAGGGCCGGCAGCACGTCTTCGGCCCGGGTGCCGGAACCGGAACCGAACGCGTTCGCAAGGGCGATCGCGTAGGACTGTCGAGGGGCAAGGGCTGATGCAGAACGCCGACGGGGCGGCGTACTCCGAAGGGGTGTCGGAGTACGCCGCCCTCGGACGGGACGAACTGGGGAGAGGCAGTCCGCGCGGTCACTTCGGGTCGCGGTTGAACACCGCCTTCGACCAGCGGTAGCCGAGTGCCGCGAGGCCCAGGCACCAGACGATGGTGATCCACCAGTTGTTGCCGATCTCCGTGCCGAGCAGCAGTCCGCGCAGCGTCTCGATGGCGGGCGTGAACGGCTGGTACTGGGCGATCGGCTGGAACCAGCCCGGCATCGAGTCGACCGGGACGAAGGCGCTGGAGATGAGCGGCAGGAAGACCAGCGGCAGTGCGTTGTTGCTGGCTGCCTCGGCGCTGGGGCTGACCATGCCCATCCCGACCGCGATCCAGGTGAACGCCAGGGCGAACAGCGTGAGCAGCCCGAACGCCGCCAGCCACTCCAGGGCCGTGGCGTCCGTGGAGCGGAAGCCGATGGCCACGCCGACGGCGCCGACGAGAACCACGCTGACGACCGACTGCAGCACGCTGCTGATGACGTGCCCGATGAGCACGGAGCCACGGTGGATCGCCATCGTGCGGAAGCGGGCGATGATGCCCTCGGTCATGTCCATGGAAACGGACACCGCGGTGCCGACCAAGGTGCCGCCGATGGTCATCAGCAGGATGCCCGGGACGAGATACGCGATGTATTCCGAGCGGTCGGCGCCGCCTCCGCCGATGCCCGCGCTCATCACGTCGCCGAAGACGTAGACGAACAGCAGCAGCAGGACGATCGGCGTCAGCAGCAGGTTCAGGGTGAGGGACGGGTAGCGCCGTGCGTGCAGGAGGTTGCGGCGCAGCATCGTGTTCGAGTCGCGTACGGCGAGGGAGAGCCGGGTCGGGCGGGCGGGGGCCAGGGGGGAGCTCATCGGACAGCCTCACCTTTCTTGTCGGTTCGGTCGGTGCCGCCGGTCAGGGCGAAGAACACGTCGTCGAGGTCGGGAGAGTGCATGGCCAGCTCGTCGGCCTCCACACCGGCGGAGTCCAGCCAGTCGAGGATGGAGCGCAGCTCGCGCTGGCTGCCGTCGCTGGGGATCTGCAGCGCGAGCGCCTCGTCGTCCCGGGTGGCCTCGCGTAGCGCGGAGGCGGCTCTCCGGTACGCGGAAGGGTCGGTGAAGCGGAGCCGGACGTGCCCGCCGGGGATCAGCCGCTTCAGCTCGTCGGCGGTGCCCTCGGCTGCGATCTTGCCGTCGTGGAGTACCGCGATGCGGTCGGCGAGCTCGTCGGCCTCCTCCAGGTACTGGGTGGTGAGGAAGACGGTGACGCCGCCGGAGACGAGTTCGCGGATGATCTGCCACATGTTGTGGCGGGAGCGCGGGTCGAGGCCGGTGGTCGGCTCGTCGAGGAAGATGATCCGCGGCTTGCCGACCAGGGTCATGGCGATGTCCAGGCGGCGCTTCATGCCGCCGGAGTAGGTGGAGGCGGGCTTCTTCGCGGCCTCGGTGAGGTCGAACCGGTCCAGCAGTTCGGCGGCGACCCGCCGCCCCTCGCGCTTGGACAGGTGGTGCAGGTCTGCCATGAGGAGCATGTTCTCCTCGCCGGTGATGAGGCCGTCGACGGCGGAGAACTGCCCGGTGACACCGATCGCGGCGCGCACCCCGCCCGGTGACGTGGCGACGTCGTGGCCTGCGACCTGGGCCTGCCCGCCGTCAGCGGTGATAAGGGTGGAGAGGATCTTCACGGCGGTGGTCTTGCCGGCGCCGTTCGGTCCGAGCAGCGCGAACACGGACCCGGCAGGGATGCGCAGGTCGATGCCGTCGAGGACGGTCCTGTCGCCGTACGACTTGCGCAGAGCGACGGTGGAGACGGCGGCCGGCGACTGCGGACCGTCGCTCCGCCTGGACGTGGGCATGACAGATGAAGGCATGGGGCCCTCCGATCGAAGGCTGAAGCGAGTGGAGGAAGGGGCCGGTTGACGAGGTGGTGCTCAGGCCCTGGCGCGGCGGACGTCGATGTTGCCGTACTTGGTGCGGGCGCGGACCTTGACGGTGTCCTCGGCCGGCTCCGGGGTCTCGGACGCGGTGAGCGTGTTGCGCACCTGGCCGGAGCCCGAGCTGACGTCGAGCCAGGCGGCCGTGCCCTCGCGGACGCCGATGTCGATGGCGCCGTGGTTGGTCTCCAACTGGACGGTGCCGCGGGCCACTTCGCCCACCCGCAGGGTGCCGTGGGCGGTGGTGGCGGTGACCGAGTCCTCGGCCCGCCGGATCTCGATGTCGCCGTTGGCGCCGCTCACCCGCAGCTCGCCGATCGCGGCGTCGACCGTCGTGGTGCCGTGCGAGTTCTTCAGGACGGCGGGGCCGTCGAGGAGGCCGACGCGCAGGCTGCCCGAGCTGGTGGTGATCTCGGCCCGGCCCTCGACCCGGTCCACGGTGATCGAGCCGTGCGACGCGGTCAGCTGGAGCGGGCCCGTCGTGTCGAGGCGGACGTCGCCGGACGAGGTCTTCACGTGGACCTCGCCCAGCCGGCCCTCGCCCAGTACCTGGGCCCAGGCACCTGTCATGTCGATGCGCGAGTTCGCGGGCAGTTCGACCGTCACGTCGACGGTGCCGGTGCGGCCGAGCCCGAGCAGATTGCCCTTGGGCGTCCTTACGGTCAGGACGCCGCCCGCGTACGTGACCTCGGTCTGCTCGGTCGCCCTTACGTCCAGGTCCTTCTTCGGGTCGCGGGGCCGCACATCGACGACCGTGTCGAGGCGGTCGCCCGCGGTGAACTGGATGGAACCGGCCTCCACGCGCGCCGTGACCGAGATCGCTTCGGGAGTGTCGAAAGAAGGCATGGCTGTCCCGTCCTCTTGGGTCTTTGAGTCGTCCCCGCTGGTGGGACGTGGTGTGGGTGACGTGGTGTTGGCTGGCGCGGCTAGCGCACCCAGCCCGTGAAGCTCTGTCCGACGGTCTGGGCCTTCTCCGGCGTACGCGGCCGGGTGCCGCCGTCGACCGCTGCCGACACCGCGCGCACCAGCCACGCGTTGACCGACAGGCCCTCGCGGGTCGCGGCCTCCTCGGCGCGAGTCTTGAGGTGGGCCGGCAGACGTAGGTTGACGCGGGCGGTTCCGCCTTCGTCGCCGTCGGCCGGGGCCGGGGTCCTGAGCGGTTCGAGGGGCGCGGCCGGTTCGGCGGGGGCGCCGCCGTAGGTGGGCGGCGGTGTCACCACGAAGTCGGGGTCGAGCCCGCGCAGCCGCACGTCGACCGAGCCGGGGGCGAGTTCACGGGTGATCTCGTCCATGGCGGCGGACAGCACGTTGAGCATGGTCAGCCGGGTCGCCGACTCCAGGGGAGAGGTGAGCCTCTCGGCCAGCTCGCGGGCTTCGTCGCCGCCGGCCTCGGCGGCCACCGCGAGTTCGCGGCGGAGAGAGTCGACATACGGGGTGAGGTCCATGACGCCATAATGGCACCGGTGTGGTGCCATGCGCAAGTCCGGGTGGTGCCTTGTGGGGAGGAGGTGAGCTGATAGGGCATCTCACCTGCGAAAACGTCACGGAGGCGACCCGGGTGATGGTGGTGGCCATGCGTGCTCACGTGTATGTGGAGGGCGCGGAATGATGCCGGATGGCGCCAAGTAGTGCCAAGCGGTGCCACTCGGCGCCATGTCATGCCACGCCACGCCGTGCCGTGCCGTGCCGTGCCGTGCCGTGAAGGTGAGCTGCCCCCGCCCTCCCTGTCGGCTGCAGGCCCATGGCTCGAACCGATAGTCCACGATTTCTTGAATTCAGGTGAACTTGTACTGTCGTGATGTGCTGACTGTTGCCCCCGACATCGAGGTGCTGGCCCGGTTCGGCCGCGCGCTCGCCGACCCGATCCGCTGCCGCCTGCTGCTCGCCCTGCGCGAAGCCCCGGCCTATCCCTCCGACCTCGCCGACGCGCTCGGGATCTCCCGTACCCGGCTCTCCAACCATCTCGCGTGCCTGCGCGACTGCGGCCTGGTCGTCACCGTGCCCGACGGCCGCCGGACCCGCTACGAACTGGCCGACGAGCGCCTCGGCCACGCGCTGGACGACCTGCGCACCGCCGTGGTCGCCGTCGAGACCGACCGGACGTGCGCCGACGCCGACGAGGAGGGGTGCTGCTGATGAGCGCGATATCCCTCGGGCCGTCCCCGGCCCGACGCGACGTGCTCGCCCGGCGGATACGCTTCCTGGTCGCCGCGACCATCACCTACAACGTCGCCGAGGCGGCGGTCGCCCTCACCGCCGGGACGCTCGCGTCGTCCACCGCCCTCATCGGCTTCGGCCTGGACTCCGTCATCGAGGTCTCCTCCGCCGCGGCGGTCGCCTGGCAGTTCTCCGCACGCGATCACGACGCACGGGAAGCCCGCGAGAAGACCACGCTGCGGATCATCGCCGTCTCCTTCTTCGCGCTCGCCGCGTACGTCGGCGTCGACGCCGTCCGCGCGCTGGCCGGCACCGGCGAGGCCGAACGCTCGATCCCCGGCATCGTGATCGTGGCTCTGTCCCTGCTGGTGATGCCGTTCCTGTCCGCGGCTCAGCGCAAGGCTGGGCGCGAGCTCGGCTCCGCCAGCGCGGTAGCGGACTCCAAACAGACCCTGCTGTGCACCTATCTCTCCGCCGTGCTCCTGGTGGGCCTGGTTCTCAACGCCACGCTCGGTTGGTCCTGGGCCGACCCGATCGCTGCCCTCGTCATCGCCGCCATCGCGGTCAAGGAAGGCCGTGACGCCTGGCAGGGCAAGGGCTGCTGCGCGCCCACCGCCGCAGCGCCGCCGACCGGGACCGAAGCGGACAAGTGCGGCTGCCGCCCCGGCTGCACCTGCTGCGGCTGACCCGCGCAGGCGGGGACGGGGACGAGGGCGGGGGGCCTGTCGGGGAGGGCCGAAGCGAGGAGGCCGACCCTCCCGGAACCTCTCGCACCAGGGGGCAGGTTTCAGCGGGCGGTCTGCCGGGCCTCGCGGATGCAGGTGTCGAGGATGTCGACCGCGGTGTCGACGTCGTCGTCGCTGTGATCCGCCATGGCCTGCATGCGGAACCGTGCCGCGTCGGAGGCGACCGCCGGCTGCTCGACGAGATGCGCGACGAGACCGGCGCGGGCGATGAGACCGAAGGCCGTACGGCCGGTGGGGGTGCCGCCGATGAGGACCGGCACGACTGGGCACACCAGTGCGGCCTGTTAGCCGACGCCGCCGGGGCGACGCTGCTGGGTGCACGCGTGACCGACGGGGTGCCGGGCATCGGACTCAGCGGCGGCACTGTCGTCGGCGCTCTGCCCGGCACTCACCGAAGTCGCCCGATCGAGACTCCTGTTCGGCCAACACCGCTCAAGATCGGAACGACAACAGCCACGGAACCGCCGAGGGTTGTCGACGGCCGGTCTCGAGACGCCCGATCGCTCAGGCGCGGGCCCAATCGCCTTCCGTTACGACGGCGCGGAGACTCTCAGCGCCGTCCTTTGTGGGAACTCGTTCGACCATCAGCCGTCAAGTTCTTCGTGGACCGGCTGGACTTGACTGATCTGATCGCCGGCTCTGCTCGCTCCGGGATACCTGCGGCGCGGACGCCACGGCGCCGCGTTTTGATGGGCCATCGGGCAATGGCCTCCGCCAGGGGGGCCATGCTGCGGGCCGTGTTCTCGCCCCAGCATTTCCAGGATGATGCCCAACTCCCTTGGATTTTTCCGCGGCTGAACCGTCAACTATTGACGGTTCATGCGATGAGAGATGTGATTCACCCGTTTGCGGATCGCTATGGGCAGTAGGAGACTTGAAGGCACAAAACGCGGTCTCTGAGTAAGGATGGAAGCCATGGCACTTGTAACCCGCACTCTCTCAGGGTTCGTCAGAGTTGACGGCAAGGATGCTGAAGACTTCGGTCATGACCAATTTATCCACGAGGCTCGAAACCTGAGCGACCCGAACGGAGAAGAAGCAGGCGACAGGATCCTCCTCGAAAACCAAGACACTCTGATTCCCTTCGTCCACGACTACAGGTGGGGTGGGGAGTGCAGGGTGGAGGTCGACATGCACGCCCAGCTCGCGCCCATGGGGCCGCCTCCAGGTAATGAGCAGAACATTCAGATCTGGGGTCAGACGCGGTTCTACGAGGGCACATCGGAGGACACCACTGACCTGGCGGATTGGAAGAATTTCGAATTCAACGTTCCGCGATTTCGCGGTGGAGGGCACGCGACCACGTGGGAGGTGCCATTGGTAAACCACGTCGCCATCGGGGCAGATGATTGGGCCAACGTCTCCTTCAGTCTGAAAAACTTGACAACGGAAGGTGATTGACGGGGGCGCATGTCGTCCCCGACGTCCAGGAGGTCGACCGACGTCGGCTCCAAGTGGCGGACCAACTCGTCGCGTCCATACGGCAACCGGTGAGTTCGGCCGCGTCCTGCATCACCTCGACTCGACAGCCCTCCCGGCCGGCCAACTCCTCGTCCGCTGCAACAACCGGCGCGCAACCCGCTGCCAGGTGGACGCTCTCGCCGACGCGATCGGCATCCGTTGGCGGTTCATGGTCTACCTCGGCTCGTACGGCCCGATGCGTCCTGAGGAGCTGGCCGGCCTTCGTCGCCGGGACGTCGACCTCGACCACATGGTGATCCGGGTCCGCGTCGCCGAACCGGAGCGGACCAACGGCAAGCGCGCCCCCGGGGAGACCAAATTCGACGCGGGTGTCCGGGCCGTCGTCCTCCCCGCGTTCCTCCACAAGGAGGTACGGCAGCACCTCGCCTGGTTCGCCGAGAAGGGGCCCGACGGGTTGGCCTTCGTCGGCGAGAAGGGTGCCCCCTTCCGGCGTACCTCGTTCGGCCGGAAGTGGCGTCGCGCTCGCACCGTGGCCGGGCTCCCGGATGGCTTCCGCTTCTACGACCTTCGGCACACCGGACACACGCTCTCGACCCGTTCGGGCGCCACTCTCAAGGACACGATGGTCCGCGCCGGCCAGTCCTCCGAAAAAGCCGCGCTGATCTATCAGCACTCCGACGAGGGGCGGCGGCGGGACCTCGCGGCCGGCCTCGGCGACCTGGTCCGCGCCGAGCGTGCGAAGCACCACAAGGGCAAGGATCACGACCCCGCGCACCACAACGAGAAGCCCACGGGCAGCTAGCCACGCCCGTGTGGTGCGGATGTGGTGCGCGCCCAGCTGACCGTTCCGGACAACAAAGAACCCCCGGGTCATCGACCTGGGGGTTTCGCATGGAGCGGGTGACGAGAATCGAACTCGCGCTCTCAGCTTGGGAAGCTGATGTTCTACCATTAAACTACACCCGCGTAAGACGCCGGTCTGGACCGGTGTCCGAACGCTCCGTAACTCTACCTCATGCCAGGCCTCGGGCGCTGAAGCCCCGGGGCCTGTGGGCGTTTCAAGGGGAGGGATCCGGCTACCCGGGACTGGAGTTGGGGCGTACGGTGGTGCGGCGGAAGTGGGGTCGGGCGGGGTCGGAGTGCCGCCTGTCGGACCGTCCTGTTCATCCCGTAATGTGGCTTTCAGTGTCCGGCGAGCAGCAGCCGGACGCGGCTCTTGGGGAAGGGACTACAGGACTTGATGGAGCGCACCGTCGTCCGTTGTGCCGATGGGCACGTGTTCAGCACCGCTTCGTTCCCGATGCAGCAGGCCGAGCGGCTCGGTCCCGGACGGCTCGTCCGGTGTCCTCGTTGCACCCGGTTGCGCAACGTCGTCCCGGTGACTTCGGGCGGACGGTACCGCGAGGGAGCGGTGGCCGTGGGAGAGCGGTAGGAGCGGTGGTCGGGCGGTAAGAGGCGCCCGGAGTTCGGCGCGTGGAGTCGTCCGGTGGTGGTCGCTCCGCGCGCCTTGCGTATCCTCGGGACGT
Organism: Streptomyces sp. NPDC058291; assembly: GCF_042880855.1. Classification (NCBI taxonomy): domain Bacteria; kingdom Bacillati; phylum Actinomycetota; class Actinomycetes; order Kitasatosporales; family Streptomycetaceae; genus Streptomyces; species Streptomyces sp. NPDC058291. Next base: position 67,370 of record NZ_JBHVYK010000011.1, on the reverse strand, counting down.
GCTTCTCTCAGACAAGGACATCCGGGCCGAGATCGACGCCGGACGGGTACGGATCGATCCCTACGACGAATCCATGGTGCAGCCGTCGAGCATCGACGTCCGGCTCGACCGGTACTTCCGGGTGTTCGAGAACCACCGGTACCCGCACATCGACCCCTCCGTCGAGCAGGTCGATCTGACGCGGCTCATCGAGCCCGAGGGCGACGAGCCGTTCATCCTCCATCCCGGGGAGTTCGTGCTCGCCAGCACGTACGAGGTCATCTCGCTTCCCGACGACCTCGCCTCCCGGCTGGAGGGCAAGAGTTCGCTCGGGCGGCTCGGACTGGTCACCCACTCCACCGCCGGGTTCATCGACCCGGGGTTCTCCGGGCACGTGACCCTCGAACTGTCCAACGTCGCCACCCTGCCGATCAAGCTCTGGCCGGGGATGAAGATCGGCCAGCTGTGCATGTTCCGGCTGACCTCGCCGGCCGAGTCCCCCTACGGCAGTGAGCGGTACGGCTCCAGGTACCAGGACCAGCGCGGGCCGACGGCCTCGCGGTCCTTCCTGAACTTCCACCGGACCCAGGTGTGAGCGCTGGCGCTCACGGCAGCGGCGCTTCGGAGCCGGCGCGGGAGAACCTCACGTACGAGCAGTTCGGGACGGCCGTGCGCGAGCTCGCGCAGACCATCGCCGACGACGGCTACGTCCCTGACGTCATCCTCAGCATCGCCCGCGGCGGAGTCTTCGTCGCCGGCGGGCTCGCCTACGCCCTCGACTGCAAAAACATCCATCTGGTGAACGTCGAGTTCTACACCGGCGTCGGGACCACGCTGGACATGCCCGTCATGCTCGCGCCCGTCCCCGACGTGGTCGACTTCTCCGACAAGAAGGTCCTGATCACCGACGACGTCGCCGACACGGGCAAGACGCTGAAGCTGGTCCGCGACTTCTGCCTGGACGCCGTCGCGGAGGTGCGCAGCGCCGTCGTCTACGAGAAGCCGCAGTCGCTGGTGAAGTGCGAGTACGTGTGGAAGCGGACCGGCGACTGGATCAACTTCCCGTGGAGCGTCCTGCCGGTGGTGCGTCGGTCGGGGGAGCCGGTCACGCCGTCCACCGAGGCACTCTGACCTCTGATCCGTCTGCGTCCGGCAGGACGAGGGCACTGGTGGCGGCAGTGCCGGCGCCGTCTCACGGGCGTGGAACCGACAAGGCTCCTGCGCCGGGGAGGTGGGACGCCGATCACCTCCCCGCACGGCACAGGGCCTTCTCCGTTGCGGCGCCTAGAGCTGGCCTCGCCACCATGGCACGTCAAGGCTGTCAGCCTGGATGACCCTGGCCCTGGTCAGGATCTTCCTGTCGAGGGCCCGCACGAGGGTGCGCAACTCACGCGCGCTCTTCCTGGGCAGCGCGTGCAGCACGGCTTCGAGGTGCTCGCGGAAGCCGGACCCGTAGCACCCGCACTCGGAAATGCCGCAATCGAGACCTGCGAGTGGATCCATCAGTGGGTCCACCAGTTGTCTGAGGGGGCCATGGGCATAGGCCTGCCAGTGCCAGAACGCTTCTTCGGTGGCTTCGGGCCAGAAGCGGGTCCGCTCCAGCCGGCGCAGGTCGGCTGTGCAGGAACCTGAGAGGCGGTCGATGGGCGGGTGCCGTCGCCGGCTCCTCAAGCGGACAGGGAGGTCGCCCCGCAGGGCTGACGGGCGCCTACGCGGCACTGCCCCTTCGGTCGTCGTTCATGCGGGCACGCTACAGAACCCGCGTGTCGCGTGGCCACCGGATATCCGGTGGCCGATGCCCTGAACCGGGGAAGCCCTGGACATCGGCTGGGGGTGTCAGGCCTCGGGGCGTTCGTGCGGCAGCGGCGCTCGTACGTATGCGGCGCGCCGTTCGTCGCATGCCCCCAGAAGGCGGAAGTTCCTGCGAGCTTCCGTGAGGCTCAGCCGGCCGTTGGGACCGCCTCGCACCCGGTCGGCGTCGTCGTCGTCCTGGCCGTCGTCTTCCCAGAAGCACACCGGGCAGATATCGAAGCCCGCCCGCTGGTCGAGCGTCAGGAAGCCGCAGCACGGACAGCGGCAGGGACCGGGCTCGGCGTTCCCCTGGGTGTCAGCGACCATCACGCCATCCTGCCCGGCAGCGCCTCCAGAAGCGACCGAACAGACAGGCCGCTTCCCCTGGACGGCCGCTTCACCTGGCCTTGAGTGCTTTGACGCCGTCCGGCTCGAAGTCGTAGACGTAGTCGTTGAGACGGAGGCCGTCGACCGCGCCGATCCACATGAAGTCGCGGCCCTTGCCCACGGCGACCGTGTAGACGGTCGGCCGGGCGTTGCGGGACGTGAACGCCGCCTTCAGCGCGGCGAAGGTGCACCGGGCGGCCTGGGTGCAGCCGGTCGCGGTTCCGGTGTCGCCGGTGAGGTACCAGTAGCCGGTCGTCGTGGCGTCGAGGAACGGGCTCCAGGCGTTCGTCACGGGGGACGCGGCCGGCACCCACACCAGCGTGGAGTAGTCGTCGGTGGAGTTCACGTTCGGGTCGATCTCGAGCCTGATGTTCGGCATGTTCGTCGGGCCGCCGTAGGAGACGTTCTCGCCTGTCTGGAACACGTGGAAACCGACCCGCCGCAGCCCGAGCAGCGACTTGCCGTAGAAGTCCACCTCGTTGCCGAAGTCCACCTTCTCGCTGGGGGTCGGCAGCACGGTGGAGTCGTCCGCGACCTCGATGCCGAGGCTGCCGCGGCCGTACGGCGGTCTCGCGGAGGTGCCTGCCACGCCGAACGAGCCGTACGGGCCGTTGCGGAGCGCGGCGACGGGCGAGCCGATCGTGTTGCGGGTGATCACGCCCCAGTGGTCCGGCTGGGCCCGGCCGTCGTCCGTGCCGGCGGAGGCCGATCCCGGAAGGATCGCGGAGATGAGGGCGACGAGCAGGGCGGCCACGAGCACCGGTCCCCGTCGCAGGCCGAAGCGAGCTTTCACGCGCACTCCCAGGTGAGGTCATGGAGGTCATGGAGAGGTCCTGGAGGTCGAACCGAGCAGTCACGTTATCTGACGCTCGGTAGTCACGGTGATGCGACATGCGGCTTATGTGACCTATTCGGGTGCGCGCGGGTTGCCGGTTGTCGCCTGTGTTCCGGTCGTCGCCCTGTGCGCAGGTCGCCTCGCGGGAGGGGACCGGGCGTGCGAGAGGGCCCCGGCGGTCGTCCGCGGGGCCCTCTCGGGTGACTGTCTGTCGGCGGGGCTAGAACGTGCCCAGCTTCACGATCGACAGCAGGGCGATCAGCTGGATCGACGACGCGCCCAGGGCCTTCGGCCACGGCAGGTCGTGGGAGCGGCTGACCATCAGGGTGAGCAGGGCGCCGGCCGCCACCCAGGTGGCCCAGCCCAGCAGCTGGACGAAGGAGGCGTCGCCGCCGAAGAACATGGCGAAGACGAGGCGCGGCGCGTCCGTCAGGGACATGATCAGCATGGAGAGGCCGACCGTGGGCTGCCAGGCGCCGTCGCCGCCGAGCTGCCGGGCCAGGGTGTGGGTGACCACGCCCAGGATGAAGGAGCTCAGCACCATCGCGACGGCCGTCGTCAGGACGATCGGGATCGCGTTGGAGAGCGTCGCGTGGATCGCGTCCTCGCGCGCGCCGTCGAAGCCGAACACCGCGAGCAGTCCGTAGAGGAACGTGACGACGAGGGCCGGGCCCCACATCGTGTAGTCCCGCATCTGCAGGAACGTCTGCCGGGGGGCGAGGACGATGCCCTTCAGCAGTTCCTTCCAGTGCAGGCGCGGACCGACCGGGCCGGCCGGGGCCGAGCCGGCGTGGTATGTACCGCCCTGGTTGTACTGGTCGTACTGGTGGTGCTCGTCGATCGAGAAGGCCTGGGTGTGGCCCGGGTTGTTCGCGGCGTACGGGTCGTGCGGGACGCCGCCCGGAGCGCCGGCGCCGGGCGACCCGTACGGGGCGTCGCCGCCGAAGTACTCCGGCTCGTCGCCGTTGCGACCGCCGTGACCGCCGCCGTTGGCCTGCGGCCACTGGCCGCCGCCGGCGCCGCCGTACTGAGGCCGCTGCGGCGGATACGGCTGCTGGGCCGACGGGTAGCCGTAGGACGGCCCCGAGGGACCCGACGGTCCTGAGGGGCCCGACGGGCCCGAGGGGCCCGACGGGCCCGAGGGCCGCGACGGGCCCTGGGGCGCCTGCTGCCCGTACGGAGGGTGTTGCGGTCGCGTTTGCGGGGCGCGGTTGTCCCGGCCGCCGCGTCCGATCCTGAATCCAGCCACGCCTTCGAACGTACCTGGTCCTGCCGAGTGGTGTGCCGGGGCCGCCGTTCGCGCGCGGCTTTGCTGCCGAGCTGTGACATCCCCTAAGGGGTGCAACGGTGCTGGATTCAGTGGTTGTTCAGGGGCCTGACCTAGGGGCCTGTCCCAGGGCTGTCCTCAGGGGCGAGGCGGGGGCGGCCCGGGAACGGCGTCGGCCCCCCCGCCCCGGCGGGCGCCGCGGGGGCGGGTCGGCCCGCCCGGGTGAAGACACGCGGGCGGGGCCCCCGGCCCCTAGGGCGGGGGCGCGGCCCC
>NZ_JBHVYK010000011.1:54625-62828 GCF_042880855.1 Streptomyces sp. NPDC058291 | reverse complement strand
TGACCTTGGGGCCTGTCCCTGGGCTGTCCTCTGGGGCGTGGGGGGGGCGGCCCGGGACGGGCGGCCCCCCCGCGTCCGGCTCGGACACGGGGGCGACGGTACGGCCGTCCGGGTTACTCGACCGGCTGCGGCTCCGGCTCGCTCTCGGCCTGCGACTCGCCCGCCGGGGGCTCGTCGTCGACCGGGGTCTTGACGGAGTCCAGCAGGAGCTGGGAGACGTCCACGACCTGGATGGACTCCTTGGCCTTGCCCTCGTTCTTCTTGCCGTTGACCGAGTCGGTCAGCATGACGAGGCAGAACGGGCAGGCCGTCGAGACGATGTCGGGGTTGAGGGAGAGGGCTTCGTCGACGCGCTCGTTGTTGATGCGCTTGCCGATCCGCTCCTCCATCCACATCCGCGCACCGCCGGCGCCGCAGCAGAAGCCGCGCTCCTTGTGGCGGTGCATCTCCTCGTTCCGCAGACCCGGCACGCTCGCGATGATGTCGCGCGGCGGCGTGTAGATCTTGTTGTGCCGGCCCAGGTAGCAGGGGTCGTGGTAGGTGATGATGCCCTCGACCGGGGTGACCGGGATCAGCTTGCCCTCGTCCACCAGGTGCTGGAGCAGCTGCGTGTGGTGGATGACCTCGTAGTCGCCGCCGAGCTGCGGGTACTCGTTGCCGATGGTGTTGAGGCAGTGCGGGCAGGTGGCGACGATCTTCTTCGCCGACTTCGGCTTGGCGGACTCCGGGACGACCTTGCCGTCGTCGTCCAGCTCCTCGCCGAACGCCATGTTCAGCGCCATGACGTTCTCCATGCCGAGCTCCTGGAACAGGGGCTCGTTGCCGAGGCGGCGGGCGGAGTCACCGGTGCACTTCTCGTCGCCGCCCATGATCGCGAACTTGACGCCCGCGATGTGCAGCAGCTCGGCGAAGGCCTTCGTCGTCTTCTTGGCGCGGTCTTCCAGGGCGCCCGCACAGCCGACCCAGTACAGGTACTCGACCTCGGTCAGGTCCTCGATGTCCTGGCCGACGACCGGCACCTCGAAGTCGACTTCCTTCAGCCACTCCAGGCGCTGCTTCTTGGCCAGGCCCCAGGGGTTGCCCTTCTTCTCCAGGTTCTTGAGCATCGTGCCCGCCTCGGACGGGAACGCGGACTCGATCATCACCTGGTAGCGGCGCATGTCGACGATGTGGTCGACGTGCTCGATGTCGACCGGGCACTGCTCGACGCAGGCGCCGCAGGTGGTGCAGGACCACAGGACGTCCGGGTCGATGACGCCGTTCTCCTCGGCGGTGCCGATCAGGGGGCGCTCGGCCTCGGCGAGAGCCGCCGCGGGGACGTCCTTGAGCTGCTCCTCGGAGGCCTTCTCCTCGCCCTCCATGGTCTTGCCGCCGCCGGCCAGCAGGTAGGGGGCCTTGGCGTGCGCGTGGTCGCGCAGCGACATGATCAACAGCTTGGGGGAGAGCGGCTTGCCGGTGTTCCACGCGGGGCACTGCGACTGGCAGCGGCCGCACTCGGTGCAGGTGGAGAAGTCCAGCAGGCCCTTCCACGAGAACTGCTCGACCTGGGAGACGCCGAAGACGTCGTCGTCGCCGGGGTCGGTGAAGTCGATCGGCTTGCCGCCGGACGTCATCGGCTGGAGCCCGCCCAGGGCGGTGGCGCCGTCAGCGTTGCGCTTGAACCAGATGTTCGGGAAGGCGAGGAAGCGGTGCCAGGCCACGCCCATGTTGGTGTTGAGCGAGACCACGATCATCCAGATGAACGAGGTGCCGATCTTCACCATCGCGGTGAGGTAGACCAGGTTCTGCAGCGTGCCGACGCTCAGTCCCTTGAAGGCCAGGACCAGGGGGTACGAGGCGAAGTACGCGGCCTCGTAGTGGTCCACGTGGTGGATCGCGCCCTCGAGGCCGCGCAGCGTGTAGATCGCGAGCCCGATGGTGAGGATGACGTACTCGACGAAGTACGCCTGGCCCGCCTTGGAGCCCGCGAAGCGGGACTTGCGGCCCGGGCGCGAGGGCAGGCTCAGCAGACGGATGACGATGAGCACGGCGATGCCGATCGTCGTCATCACGCCGATGAACTCGATGTACAGCTCGAACGGCAGGAACTCGCCGATCCAGGGCAGCGTCCAGTCGGCCTCGAAGAGCTGGCCGAACGCCTGCGCCAGGGTCGGCGGCAGGGTGAGGAAGCCGACGGCGACGAACCAGTGGGCGAAGCCCACGATGCCCCAGCGGTTCATCCGCGTGTGGCCGAGGAACTCGCGTACCAGGGTCACGCTGCGCGCGTAGGGGTTGTCGGTCCGGGCTCCGGCGGGGACCGGCTGGCCCAGTTTGAAGTACCGGACGAACTGGCCGATGGCGCGTGCGAGCAGCGCGACGCCGACCACGGTCAGAACCAGCGACACGATGATCGCGGCGAGTTGCATGGAGGGGCTCCTCGGGCCTGCGAGGGACTTCGTCAGTGATTACTAAGCGGTAACTTATGCAGTCCGTCCGAGGGTACCCCTTATTCTCCGTCGCACTGTAGCGGGAGGCGGAGTGATCTGAGTCGCTGAGGGTTGCCTCAGGGGCGTCTCGGGATTCGGGTCGCAATCCGGCCGTGTTATTCGTACCAAATTGGTACATTTATGACTAATTTATATCCGTGCTCTACGGGATCGCCGCCGCCGCCATCGCCCTGTTCCTCTCCGCCGTCCTCGCCGCGCTGCTGCGCGTGCCCGCCCTGCGCCTCGGACTGCTCGACCGGCGACAGCGGCAGCGGCGGGTGCCGCTGTTCGGGGGCGCCGCCGTCGTGCTCGCCACCTGTCTGGTCGCCGTCGCCGGCGACCGGACGGGCATCGCCCCGCTCGGGGACGGGATCCAGGCGCTCCTCGCCGCCGGGGGCGCCGTCGCGGCGCTCGGCCTCGTCGCCGACGTGTGGCGGCTCAACGTCCGCATCCTGGCGGTCGGCACCACCGTCGCCGCCGCCTTCGTGGTGCCCTTCGGCGACACCGGGACGCTCCCCGGCGTGGTGGCCGTCGGCTGGATCACCTTCGTCGCCCTCGCCTTCCGGGCGCTCGACCACGCCGACGGGGTGGCCGGGACCGTCGGGGTGGTCACGGCCTTCGGGGTGGCCGCCTGCGTCGCCGTCGAGGTCATGGACGGACTGGTGGTGCTGCTCAGCGTGTTCGCCGCCGCGCTGACCGGCTTCCTGATGCACAACTGGCCTCCCGCGCGGGTGGCTCTCGGCGCCTGCGGCTCGCTCTTCACGGGCTTCCTGCTCGCCACGTCCGCCGTGATCGCGCGCGCGGGGCAGGATCCGGTCGTCGGCACGGCCGTGCTGTTCGCGCTCACCGCGGTCGCCGGGGCCGACGTCCTCCTGGTGCTCGCGTCCCGGCGGCTGGCCCGACGGCCCCTGCTGCGCGGCGCGCCCGACCATCTGGCGCACCGGCTGCGCCGGCTCGGGCTCACCGCCCAGGGCGTGGCGGTCCTGCTCGGCGTCACGGCCTTCTGCGCCGTGCTCGTCGGGGTGCTGGCCCACACCGGATGGCTGCAGGCGCGGTCCGTGCTGTGGGTGGCCGGCGGGGTACTCGTCGTCGTGCTGGGGCTGTTGCGCGTCTCGGTGTACGGGCCTCCCCGCGCGCGGGGGTCACGGCAGGGCGGTGGCGGACGCGACGCGCAGGGTGGACGCGACGCGCGTGGGGGCCGTCGAGCCGCCCGTGCTCCGCGTGCCCCCCGCGCGCGCGGGGCACTGCACGAGGAGCGGGCCGGGGCGCGCTCCGGCCCTCGGACGATGGCTCGTCCCGCGCCGGTGTACGCACCCCGGCGTCAACCCGAGGCCTCGCAGTCGCCCCCGAATTCCGAGGTGCGGCGAGCCGGGCGTACGGTATCGCCGCAGGTCAACGCCTCCTTGCGTGTAAGGAACGGATAAGAGTTGAGCCAGCCCGACTCAGGTCTGTTGACCCAGAGCCGAGCGTCGTGCACACTTGAGTCCGTTCCACTCAAGTCAGCTGGAGGAAGATCACCATGGCACGTGCGGTCGGCATCGACCTGGGCACAACCAACTCCGTCGTCAGCGTTCTGGAGGGCGGCGAGCCCACCGTCATCACCAACGCCGAGGGTGCCAGGACCACGCCGTCCGTCGTCGCCTTCGCGAAGAACGGCGAAGTCCTCGTCGGCGAGGTGGCCAAGCGCCAGGCGGTCACCAACGTGGACCGGACCATCCGGTCCGTGAAGCGCCACATGGGCACCGACTGGAAGATCGAGCTCGACGGGAAGCCCTTCAACCCGCAGCAGATCTCCGCGTTCATCCTGCAGAAGCTGAAGCGGGACGCTGAGGCCTACCTGGGCGAGAAGGTGACCGACGCGGTCATCACCGTCCCGGCGTACTTCAACGACTCCGAGCGTCAGGCGACGAAGGAAGCCGGCGAGATCGCCGGTCTCAACGTCCTGCGCATCGTCAACGAGCCGACCGCGGCCGCGCTCGCGTACGGCCTCGACAAGGACGACCAGACGATCCTCGTCTTCGACCTCGGCGGCGGCACCTTCGACGTGTCCCTGCTGGAGATCGGCGACGGAGTCGTCGAGGTGAAGGCCACCAACGGCGACAACCACCTCGGCGGCGACGACTGGGACCAGCGCGTCGTCGACTACCTGGTGCAGCAGTTCAAGTCCGGCCACGGCGTGGACCTCGCCAAGGACAAGATGGCGCTGCAGCGTCTGCGCGAGGCCGCCGAGAAGGCGAAGATCGAGCTGTCCTCGTCCACCGAGACCTCGATCAACCTGCCCTACATCACGGCGTCCGCCGAGGGCCCGCTGCACCTGGACGAGAAGCTCACCCGCGCCCAGTTCCAGCAGCTGACGGCCGACCTGCTGGAGCGCTGCAAGACGCCGTTCCACAACGTCATCAAGGACGCCGGGATCAACCTCTCCGAGATCGACCACGTCGTTCTCGTCGGCGGTTCGACCCGTATGCCGGCCGTCGCCGAGCTCGTCAAGGAGCTGACCGGCGGCCAGGACGCCAACAAGGGCGTCAACCCGGACGAGGTCGTGGCCATCGGCGCCGCGCTGCAGGCCGGTGTGCTCAAGGGTGAGGTCAAGGACGTCCTGCTCCTCGACGTGACCCCGCTGTCCCTCGGTATCGAGACCAAGGGCGGCATCATGACGAAGCTCATCGAGCGGAACACGACGATCCCGACCAAGCGGTCCGAGATCTTCACGACCGCCGAGGACAACCAGCCCTCCGTGCAGATCCAGGTCTACCAGGGCGAGCGCGAGATCGCGGCGTACAACAAGAAGCTCGGCATGTTCGAGCTGACCGGCCTCCCGCCGGCCCCGCGCGGCGTCCCGCAGATCGAGGTCGCCTTCGACATCGACGCCAACGGCATCATGCACGTGACCGCGAAGGACCTGGGCACGGGCAAGGAGCAGAAGATGACCGTCACCGGCGGCTCCTCGCTGCCGAAGGACGAGGTCGACCGCATGCGCCAGGAGGCGGAGCAGTACGCGGACGAGGACCACCGCCGCCGCGAGGCCGCCGAGGCCCGCAACCAGGGCGAGCAGCTCGCCTACCAGACGGAGAAGTTCCTCAAGGACAACGAGGACAAGGTCCCCGGCGAGGTCAAGACCGAGGTCGAGGCCGCCGTCGAGGAGCTGAAGGCCGCGCTCAAGGGCGAGGACACCGCCGAGATCCGCACGGCCACCGAGAAGGTCGCCGCGGTCTCGCAGAAGGTCGGCCAGGCCATGTACGCCGACGCCCAGGCCGCCGGCGGCCAGGACGCGGCGGGCGCCGCGGGCGGCGCCGAGGCCCCCAAGGCCGACGACGACGTCGTGGACGCCGAGATCGTGGACGACGAGCGCAAGGACGGTGCCGCGTGACGGAGGAGACCCCGGGCTTCGAGGAGAAGCCCGACGTCCCCTCCGGCGCCACCCCTGAAGACGCCGAGCCGAAGACCGCCCCCTCCGCCGCGGCGGACGGGGCGGCCCCGGCAGGGGACGAGAACCAGACAGCCGGACTGGTGGCTCAGCTGGACCAGGCCCGCAAGGCGCTCGACGAGCGCACGGCGGACCTCCAGCGCCTCCAGGCCGAGTTCCAGAACTACCGCCGCCGGGTCGAACGCGACCGGATCGCGGTCAAGGAGATCGCCACCGCGAACCTCCTGACCGAACTCCTTCCGGTCCTCGACGACATCGGCCGCGCGCGGGAGCACGGCGAACTCGTCGGCGGCTTCAAGTCCGTCGCCGAGTCCCTGGAGACCGTCGCGGCGAAGATGGGTCTGCAGCAGTTCGGCAAGGAGGGCGAGCCCTTCGACCCGACGATCCACGAGGCCCTGATGCACAGTTACGCGCCGGACGTCACCGAGACGACGTGCGTGGCGATCCTGCAGCCGGGGTACCGCATCGGCGAACGCACCATCCGTCCCGCGCGGGTGGCCGTGGCCGAACCGCAGCCCGGCGCGCAGGCCGCGAAGGGCGACTCGGAAGCGGACACGGCCTCGGCGGAGGCGGCCGACGACAAGGAGAGCGGTGGCCCGGACGAGGGCTGAGCTTGAGGCGACCGACGCACCGGTCGCCGTGACGACGCGAGAGGAGGGACGTCGAGGATGAGCACCAAGGACTTCATCGAGAAGGACTTCTACAAGGTCCTCGGCGTCCCCAAGGACGCCACCGAGGCCGAGATCAAGAAGGCTTACCGGAAGCTCGCTCGCGAGTACCACCCGGACGCCAACAAGGGCAACGCCAAGGCGGAGGAGCGCTTCAAGGAGATCTCCGAGGCGAACGACGTCCTCGGCGACCCGAAGAAGCGCAAGGAGTACGACGAGGCACGCGCCCTCTTCGGTAACGGCGGCTTCCGCCCGGGCCCGGGCGCCGGCGGCTCCTTCAACTTCGACCTGGGCGACCTCTTCGGGGGCGGCGTCCAGGGCGGCGGCCCCTCCGGCGGCTTCGGCGGCGGCATCGGGGACGTCTTCGGCGGCCTGTTCAACCGCGGCGGAACGGGGACGACCCGTACCCAGCCGCGGCGCGGGCAGGACATCGACACCGAGGTCACCCTGACCTTCACGGAGGCGATCGAGGGCGCCACGGTCCCGCTGCGGATGTCCTCGCAGTCCCCGTGCAAGGCGTGCTCGGGCACCGGCGACAAGAACGGCACCCCGCGCGTGTGCCCGACCTGCGTCGGCACCGGCCAGGTCGCACGGGGCTCGGGCGGCGGCTTCTCGCTGACCGACCCCTGCCCCGACTGCAAGGGCCGCGGCCTGATCGCCGAGCACCCCTGTCCGGACTGCAAGGGCAGCGGGCGCGCCAAGTCGTCCCGCACCATGCAGGTCCGCATCCCGGCAGGGGTCACGGACGGCCAGCGCATCCGGCTGCGCGGCAAGGGAGCGCCGGGCGAGCGCGGCGGCCCCGCGGGCGACCTCTACGTCGTCGTCCACGTGGGCGCCCACCCGGTCTTCGGCCGCAAGGACGACAACCTGACGGTGACCGTGCCGGTCACGTTCACCGAGGCGGCCCTGGGCGGCGAGATCAAGGTCCCGACGCTCGGCGGACCGTCGTTGACGCTGAAGCTGCCGCCCGGCACGCCCAACGGCCGCACCATGCGGGCGCGGGGCAAGGGCGCGGTCCGCAAGGACGGCACGCGCGGCGACCTCCTGGTCACCGTCGAGGTGAGTGTTCCGAAGGACCTGTCGGGGAAGGCTCGTGACGCGCTGGAGGCGTATCGCGAGGTGACCGCGGGCGAGGACCCGCGGGCGGAGCTGTTCGAGGCCGCGAAGGGAGCTTGAGAGTGATGGACGGCCGTCGGCGTAACCCGTATGAACTGACTCAGGAGACCCCGGTCTACGTCATCTCGGTGGCGGCCCAGCTCTCCGGCCTGCATCCGCAGACGCTGCGTCAGTACGACCGTCTGGGCCTGGTCTCTCCCGACCGCACGGCCGGCCGGGGCCGTCGCTACTCGGCCCGCGACATCGAACTGCTCCGCACCGTCCAGCAGTTGTCCCAGGACGAGGGCATCAACCTGGCCGGCATCAAGCGGATCATCGAGCTGGAGAACCAGGTGGCCGCGCTGCAGGCCCGGGCGGCCGAGCTGGAAGCCGCGCTGGACGGCGCGGCGGCGGCCATGCAGCAGCGGGAGGCCGCGGTGCACGCCTCCTACCGGCGCGACCTGGTGCCCTATCAGGAAGTGCAGCAGACCAGCGCGTTGGTGGTCTGGCGGCCCAAGCGCCAGCCGGCAGCCGACTGAGCCGGCAGC
>NZ_JBHVYK010000011.1:21488-54526 GCF_042880855.1 Streptomyces sp. NPDC058291 | reverse complement strand
CCGACTGAGCCGGCAGCCGACTGGGCCGGCAGCCGACTGGGCCGGCAGCCGACTGGGCCGGCAGCCGACTGAGCCGGCAGCCGACTGAGCAGGACCTCGCAGAACACGGAGGACCTGGCAGGACAGGAAAACAGGAAGGGCCGGAGACGCGTCGTCTCCGGCCCTTCTGCTGTGCCTGGCGGGTCCGGGGGTGCGGTCAGTCGCCCATGCCGACGCCCGGTTCCGGGCGTTCTCGGCCCGGCGGCCGGTGCTGCGGCTGCTGGGCGGGGGCGGCCGGCCGGGCGGCGCCGCCCCGCGGCACACCCAGCAACGGGTCACCTCCCACCTGGTCCTCCCAGACCCGGACGGCGTGGATGGAGATGCGGTGCCGGGGGTCCTCCACCGCCGCGTACGGGTCCACGCCCATCCAGCGCGCGAGGCCGCGGTCCTGGTCCGCCGACTGGACGATGCCGTCACCGGGGTCCAGGTGCCAGCGGCCCGCCACGCAGGTGTTTGGCGTCGACGGAAAGGAATTCGCGGGAGACCAGGCGCCTCACCTGAGCCGCCCGCATTTCGGCGCGAAAGCCGTCCGCCTCGGACTCGGCGGCCAGAGGCCGCATTCCGCAGCTGTCGATCAGTGCGGAGAGCTCGGCGCGGGCCTCGGCCCGTCGCTGCTCCGGAAGCCGCGCGTCCAAGGCCCGTGCGGCGTGCCAGTTGAGTACGCCGATGCGTCCGTGGTCCTCGCTCGACAGTTCTCCGCTGCCGCCGATTTCGGCCCCTCGGCTCAGGAGGCTTTCGCGCACTGGCGCCAGCCCTTGACCTGACCGGTCGCGGACTGCCATGAGTTCGCCGACTTCGTGAGCGAGGACACGGGCGAGGTGCTCGCTCGGCAACCGGTCGGATATCTGCACGACGTAGTTGTCGGACGTCGTGTTCGTCACCGTCCTGGCGATGACGTCGCTTTCCATCGGTAGGGCGTCCACCCAGAGCGTCGCCTCACCGCCCCGGGTGTCCTTGAGGAGGAAGTGCGCTCGCTCCTCCCCCTTCGCCTGCAGCCTCAGGAGCGAGTCGAACCGTTCGCCCAGGACTGCGGACGCCACGGCCTCCAGTTCGCGTCCTGCTGCCGCTACCAGCCTCGCCTGCTGGGCGCGCAGGTGTGCGGCAGTGGCCTCTGCGGATTCCGGCAACAGCACGTCCCCCGTACCTTCTGTCTCCCCGTAGGCATCCACGGCCCGTAGGATCTTGCCATGTTGCTAGCGCGCTCATCGGCCGAAGCCCACCTGTACATGGACCTTCACGCGTGTGAGTGCGGTTCCGGCGGCTTCGAGCGCCGGCACCGTCTGGAGCAGCACGGTGACGACATCGTCTCGGTGTACGAAGGCGCTTGTGAGCAGTGCGGCACGACCCGCCGATTCGCCTTCCGCATGGCCGCCGAGATTCCCCCTCCGCTGCCCGCGTTCGGCGGTTTGGAGCCCTCACGGATCATCGACCCGGGCGAGTTCCTCGAGGTCGCCTATCGGGTGTCTCGCTTCTCGGGCATGCAGCTTCTCAACACGCCCGAATCCGAGCACCACACAGTGCGTGAGTCCGTGGCGTACGCCGTTGCGGCGTTCGAGGAGATCCCCAAGTTCATTCCGCCGGGGGAGGACGCGGTTCCGGCCGCTGCCTTCACCTCGGAGACAGGCAAGGCCCGGTATCGGCGGGAACCCCGTGAATTCGAGCGCGGGACTCTCGAGATGCACATCAGGAACGCCCGCGCCGTCCTCGCCGGCATCGACGAGGTCGGCGGCCGGGCCGGCGGGGCCGCGCCGGACGCGTGATCGCCGGGTCGGCGGGTGCGCGCTCGCGCGGGCGTCGGCCGGGGCTCGCGAGGGGGGTCAGCCCAGTTGTTCCGTCGTGCCGTCCGGGTGGATGAGGAGGCGGATCGCGCCGCCGTAGCGGTTGTCGGTGATGGTGGCCGGGGTGGGGGCCCCGAGCTGCTGGGCGCGTTGCTGGAGGATCGACAGGACGACGTCCTGGATGTCGCCGTAGGGCGGGGCGGTGACCGGGACGCCGTCGATCAGACCGGCGTTGGGGGAGAAGACGTGCACCTGGGCGTCCGCCGAGGCGGGGGGGTGGGGCGGCGTCGTCGGTTCGGTCATCGGGGGTCTGGGTTCCTTCCGGCTCGGTTCGGGTCCGGGTCGGTCCCGGCTCAGGCGCTCTTCGCCTCGTCCTGTCGGGGGACGTCCACCGCGATGTCCCGGGCGGCGCCCAGGGCGATGCCGACGCCGACGTCGCTGCTGACGTCGGGGCTGACGTCCGCCGTGACCTGGGCGGTGACGTCCGTCGTGACGCCGACGGTGCGAGCGTACGTGCCGCGTGCGAGGCGGCGCAGGCGGCCCGACTTGACCATGGCGGACAGGACGTTGCTGATCGTCTTCGAGGGGTCGCCGTAGACGCCGGGCGGAAGGGCGTGCAGCACGTCACGGGCGGAGAAGGGGCCCGGGAAGGCCGACACGGCGGTGTCCACCGCCGCCCGGATGCTGGGCGTGCCGGCAGGGGCGAGGCCGGCGGACTGGCCCGTGCCGGTCGAGGTCCTGCCGTTCGGGGCCGGATGCGGAAGGCACGCGCGGACGCCCTGCAGGGCGGTGCGGATCCACTCCAGGTCGGTCTCCGCGCGGTCCGGGGCGTCGGCGGCGGCGAGCATGGTCGCCACCTTCTCTATGTTGGCGAGGGAGGCGGCCAGTTCGCGCAGCAACGGTTCCAGGAAGTCGCGGCGCAGCGCCGTCACCGGGTCGGTGGTGGCCAGTTCGACCGACACCGAGCCGGTCAGCGCGCGGAGCGGACCGGCGGTGCCCGCGGCGGCCCCGGCCGGGACGCCGGAGCCCTGCGCTCCTTGCGGGGCCAGTGCCTCCACGGCCTTGCGGGCGGCGCGGACGGTGTCCGGCAGCTCGGGCGTGACCTCGGCGCCCGGCACGCTCGCCAGCATCGTGACCAGCTGGTCCAGGCTGCCGAGCGTGGGCAGGGCGGAGCGGACCAGGGGGGCCAGCAGCGCCTGTCGTACGGCCTGGGCCGGATCCTCGTACGAGAAGGCGATCCGCTGCCCGGACTCGGCCGCTGCCATGTCCTCGCTCCTGCTTTCCGGGTGTGCGTGCGGGTGGGGACGCGGGTCGCGCCGGCCTCGGGACGTGCTGGGGTCGCCGTTGCCGCCGTCGCCGTCCCTGTGGGTCGGCTGTGCGGCGGTGTGCTGGTGCAACTGCCTCGGGATGGCGGGCAACTCGCGTCGTCGGCGGGCGAGTTGGTCCTGGCGGGCGTCGAACGCGTCGAGGATGCGCTCCAGTGCGGGCAGGCCGCGCGCGAAGCCGTGCCCTGCGGCGGGCCCTGCGGCGGTGTCGCTGCCGCGGGACCGCAGCCGGAGCAGTCGGCGGGATGTTTCGCCGGACTGGTGGCCCGGACCCGCGGCGGGCCCGGCGCCGTCCACCGCGTGGGTGGGCAGATCGCCGTTCAGGTCGCCGACGCCCAGAGCGCGGCGGATCCAGCGGCGGTCGTCGAGCGTCGTCGCGGCCGCATAGCCGTACGGCTCGGCGTGGGCGACGGCGTCCTGGAGGCATTCCGCCCACAGCGGGCAGGAAGCGCACAGGTCACGGGCGGTGCGGAGCAGGACGAGATGCTGGTGGCGCTGTGCGGGCGAGGTGTACGGGATGTCGGCGGGCGCCTCCAGCAGCGGGTGCTGGAAGACGTCCGGTCGGCGCTGGCAGGGCAGAGCGGCGTCGGGGCTGCGGACCCCTGCTACGGCTCCCGCCCCCGCTCCCCGTGCCGGCCCGCGCGCGGGGCGCGCGGGCAGCGCCGTATGGCTGGCCATAGGCATGTGTGTCGTCCCCCGTGGTGATACGTGATCGGGGGGGAGCCTAAAACGTTCCGTCAACTCCGTGCAACGCACCTGCAAAGCGTGTGCCGACTTGGCACAGTGGCGAGACGAAACGTTCACACAGGCCTCAACTGTCCGCAGGTTCACTGGCTTTGCCCCGCCGCACGCGGCCGAGCGCCCGGAGCGCCCGGCCCACAACCGCTTTCACCCTGGCGCCGCGCAGTGCCAGAACACCGATCACGCCGAGGAACCCGAGCGGCACGCCCGCTGTCGGCAGGAACATCCCGACGACGGACGCGATGACGAGGATCACATCCGCGAGCAGGACGGTGATGCCGCGCCGGCCCGGATGATCCCTCACCATCCACGCCCCGAGAAGCGCCATCCCGGCGAGCGCCCAGTAGCCGAAGGCGGCCTGGCCGGTGACGGTCGCGCTGGTGGAGGCGCGGACCGAGTCGCCCACCGCGGAGAAGTACCCGGTGAACGCCGCGGCGAGGACGGTCGAGCCGAGGCCCAGCAGGAGTTGGGTGCGGCGGCGCAGCAGCCAGACCAGCCCGCCGATGAGGAGCAGGGCGCACACCGTGACGAAGCTGGAACCGCTCTCGGAGGCGATGGCGAAGAGCGTGTAGGCGGCGGCGAGGCAGAAGACGACGCGGGGGAGCAGCTTGACGGCCCAGGGGTCGTTCTCGTCCTGGCGTACGAGGCGGCGCAGGCGGGAGAGCGCGGGGGCGGTGGGTGTGTCCGTCCGGCCGGCGCCGGACCGCTCGGCGGGTCCGGACGCGCGGGGCGTGCGCGCGGTGCGTTTCGGGGCAGTGCGGTTCATCGGCGCGTCAGACTCCCATTCCGGTGTCGCGGGACTGCTCGGGGGCGGGAGGGGCTTTCGGGGGAGCTGCCGGGGGGTCGGTCCTGCCGGTGGTGACGACGGACTTCGCCTGCACGCTGACACCGGGCAGGAAGGCGTGTGCGTGCGCGGCCGCCGCCCCGGGGCCCGGGAAGGCGAGTGGCTCCAGCGGAGCCGGTCCCGTCCTGGCGTTGACCTTGACGCCTGGAAGGAACTGGCCATGGGTGCTCACGGCGACGGGCTCGGGCGCGGGCGGTGCGTCCAGGTCCCGCTCGCGTAGTCCGGCCGCCCACTGCCGGTCCTCGACGCCGGGCAGCGTGACCTCGTGGTCCGGGCGCAGGACCTTTATCTCCTCGACCAGCTTCTCCACATCGGCCGCGCGCGCCGGGCCGTCCATGGTCGCCACCCGGGCGCACACCTCCAGGACCGCGGCACGCTGTGCCTCGGGAGTCGGGAGTGCCTTCAGCTCCTCCAGATCGAGGTGGCCCGCCTTGGTCAGCGGCGTGTACGTGGGGTCGGTCTCGTCGTACGCGAACGTGTGGATCTGCGCGCGGACGGCCTGGGAGGCCAGCAGCTCCTGTGTCTCCGGGGCCAGGTCCGCGTACTTCTCCGTCGGCGCCGGGTACATGAACTCGATGATGCCGAGCTTGCCGTCCTGGCGGAGCTGCCGGGATTCGGTCTGGTAGGCCACGGTGCCCGGGTTGAGCTCGGCCATGAAGAAGAGGGCTTCGTTCTCGGTCTTCGCGGCGTATTTTTCGGAGAGGGCGCCCCAGGCTTCGTAGGCCAGGGCCAGACCCGCCTTCTCGTCCAGGTCCAGTGCGTCCTGCACCACCGCGTCCCACAGATGGAGTCGGCCCAGCGCTTCTCCGCCAGGGGTTCCCTCCAGGTACCGCAGTGTGTCTTTCACGATCGCGTTCTGCGCCTCGGTGTACGCAGCTGCCATGTGCATGCTCTGCAGGCTTTCGCCGGTCTCGAGATCGAGATCCGGGTGATCCTCCAGCCGGTAGGACCAGAAGGTCGACCTGGTGTCGGGATCGGGCAGATCCACGTCCTGAGCCGCCGCGAACTCCTTGAGCCGCTGGTGCAGTTGCTCCCTGTACTCATGGTCCGGGAGGTGGTCGATGCCCTCGCGCAGGGTACGCGCGATCCGTTTGGCGTCGGCCTCGGTGAGTTCGGGCTCGACGAACTGCTGCCGATCACGGGCCTCGTGCAGAACGCGGTCGGGGATGTGTGCCTGGATCACTCGGCCTCCGGCGGATAGCAGGTCACTTTGATCATCGCTCGGCGGAGCGCGTCCCGCGTCCGTACGGATCCCGGCTTGACGGTGAGAACGGTGGTGTGGCCCTCCGGGCCGCCCTCACTCCAGACCGCCATGCGGTAGGGGTCCATGTCCTCCAGGCGAAGGTCGCGGGGCATGAGCCAGTGCCGCTCGTGAGGCGGCTCCGGGAAGGCCGGGTCGTCCCAGGCTCCCGCGAAGGAAGGCTCACCGAGCACGGTGCGGGCAGCCGCCACGTACGCGTCCCAGGTGCCGGCAGCCCGAGCGAGCACCTCGTCGTTCTCGGCCGGGTCATCCGCGGACATCTGCCAGCTCGTCCAGCCGAGCTGCTTGACCGGAGCCCATCCGGCGGAGCGCACGGGGAAGAGAGCGAACTCCTGCCCCGAGCCGCTGCGCACGGTCAGCACGCGCTCCGCCGATGTCGGCGTCCAGTCGAACAGCGCGCACCAGTCGTCCAGCGCCTGGCCGGGGTTCGGCGGACCGGCCCAGATCGACGGCCAGTCCACGTGCTCCAAGGCTTTGAGCTCCTCGGCCAGCTGCTCGGGGCTGCGCTCGATCCTGAGGGTCGTCATCGTTCGTCGCCTTCCTCGTGTTCCGCACGGCTCCGGTTCATCCGCGCCGCTCCTGCCGACGGGATTCCACGTGGTCGGGGTCGTGGCAGGCGAGCCCGATCCTCGCATTGGCCGGTACCGGACGGTTTTGTGCGGTGGCGCCCCGCGTCATCCTGAGCTCGAAGACGGGCGCCTGCGGAACGCGGAACTGCCACACGCCGACGCGGTACGGGTCCTGGTGATCCGCACGCCACGAGGCGTCTGGCCACGCTCCCGACCACGGCAGTTCCGGAAACTCCGGTGTGTCCCACGTGCCGTTCCAGGAAGGGTTGCCCAGCAGGCCGCGGAGGGAGGTCAGGCAGGCGGTCCAGCGGGCCTCGGCCAGCTCGGTGACACGGGCGCTCTCGAGCGTGTCCCGGGCCCGAGCCGACCACACCGTGTGGTCGATCCGGGTCACCGGGCGGCCAGGGGCTTCCGAGACCAGGTGCAGTCGGCCGCCCAGTTCCGTACGGACGCGCAGGCCCGCCTGGAACCACAGCGGCCGCCAGCCGAATCCGGCGCACCACATCGCCCGCCGTTCCTCGTCCCTCGGAACCCCCGCCCACACCGTGGGCCAGTCCACGCCGATGAGCCGCTCCAACTCCGCGACCAGCTGGTCGGGGCTTCGGTCGGCGGTCAGGACGGGCATGGGGTGGCCTCTCGGGAGGGGGCGTCCGTGTTCTGAAGGATCAGTCGGCGCAGGAGTCGGGCCGGGTTCTTCGGCGGCGGGGAGGTGCTCCGCCGCGCGGTCTTTCCGTTCCGGTTCATCCCAACCCCGTGTCTGCGGCGTGTTTCCCCAGCGCGGGCCGGGGCGGGGGCGCCGACTGGGTGGCGGGGCCCGCGTGAGCCGAATCGATCTTGACGGGAACGGGTTTGAACCCCATCTGCCACACGGGCACGGCGGCCGTCGGCTTCGTGGTGCGTTCCGGCGCTTCCCCTGCGGAAGCCTCGGGTACGGGGGCGTCCTTCCCCTTCGCCGTGGTTGCGGCCTCTCGCTTCTCCTCGGCCCGTTCCTCGCGTTCGGCCGCCACCGAGGCGCACTCGGCCTCTACCGCGGCCTTCCGGACCACGGGGTCCTGGGTGGTGTACGCGACCGGATCGACGTAGTGCGGGAGGGTGGGGTCGTCGACCTGTACCTGGGCGCGTACGGCGTCGGGGCCGATCTCGTTCCGCGCCTCCTGCGACCACTCCATGGGCGACGCATAGGCGAAGTGGATGTTGGCCAGGCCGACGTCCTGGTTGGTGTGGAGGGTCGGCAGCTCGCGGTTGTACAGGATCGAACGGGTGTGGGCGGTTTCGGAGAAGACCACGACCGGCCCCTCGGAGGCCTCGGCGTAGGTCTGCGAGATGCTTCCCCAGCAGTCACGGGCCCAGGCATAGGTGAAGCCCTGTTCGTCGCCACCGAGGGCCTGGCGGACCGCGTCCTCGAAGAGGTGCATCTCGTTCAGCCTGTGGCCGCCCTCCGTCGTCTCGAGGGTGCGGGCCGAGCCGGGACTGCGCTCGTTCTGGACCACGGCCCAGGCTTCGGCGACGTACCGGTTGTCGAGGAAGTTCTCCCCCGTCCAGTTCTGCGGCGCTTCGGGGTGGTGTGTTCCGTGGGACCAGAAGGCGCTGGTGGGATGGGCGCCTTCCGGAGGGCTGACGCCGCCCCGGTCCGTGGTCAGGGACTCGACGTACTCCTTGACGGAGGCGAAGCCGGCGGCCTCGGATTCGGCGTCCAGGCGGTCGACGATGGCCTGCGCGCCTTCCAGGGTGTTCGCCGCCCTGGCACGCTCGGCTTCCTCCGTGGCGAGCCTGAGGGCCAGCCGTTCGATGTGCCGGGGTATCGGCTGCGGGCTCACAGTCCTCCGCTCTCGACGGGACGGGGGTGGAATCGCACGGACAGGTTGGCGGCGCCGGGGCGAGGGGACCGGGCGGCGGTGTTCGCCCTGAGGAGGATCTCCAGGATCACCAGGGGGGCGCCCGCTTCGCGGGGCATCCAGCAGGCCAGTCGATGCGGGTTCTGCTGCGCCAGCCGGTAGGCGCGCGAGCCGACGTCGTGATTGCCGAGGTTCTCGGGGAAGTCCTCGGCGTCCCAGGCGCCTTCCCAGGTCGGTTCGCCGAGTACGGCGGAGGCAGCCGTGACGTACAAGGGCCAGACCCGGGCGGCTTCCGCCAGCAGGGACGGGTTGTCCTCGACGGTCTTGGCCCCCGCTCCCCAGAGCCAGTGGCTGACGTCGGTCACGGGGGCCCAGCTGCCGCCCACGTTGTTCAGGGTGAGCGTGGCGCCGGTGTCGGTGCGCACCTGGAGCACCCGCTCGAAACTGGTGGGCGTCCAGTCGAACTGGGCGCACCACATGTCCAGGCCCTTGCCCGGGTAGGGCGGGCCGGACCACACGGTCGGCCAGTCCACGTCCGTCAGTCCGCGCAGCTCTGTGACCAGCTCCTGTGGCGTCCGGTGCTGCAGACTCGACGTCATTGCCATGATCAGTCCTTCGGGTTCTTCGTCGTCACAACAGCCAGCCGGGTCCGTCGTCCTCGAGGCCGGGATCCGTGGCAGGCGAGAGAGATCGTCGCACTGCCCGGCCCCCAGCCCGTCGCCGTACCCGCCGCGAGACTGGCCTTGAGCACGAACAGCGGTGCCCCGGGGGTACGGAAGGACCACACCGCCAGCCGGTACGGATCCCGGTGCTCCGCGCGCCACTCCGCGTCCTGCCAGTACCCGCGTCCGGGAGGGTCGGGGAAACCGGCCGTGTCCCAGTCGCCGGACCAGGTGGGCACGCTCAGCACCGACTGCACCGCGGCGACGTATGCGGGCCACTTCCCGGCGGTGAGCGCCATCAGGGCCCCGTTCTGCGCCGCCGCGTCCGCCCGGACGGACCACAACGCGTGCCCGACGCCGGTCACCGGGCGGCCCGGCGCCCCCGAGGCCAGGTGCAGGCGGCCGCCCTGTGCCGTACGCACCCACTGGCCTCCTTGGAACCACAGGGGCCGCCAGCCGAAACGGGCGCACCAGACCTCCCGCTCCTCCTCGTCCTGCGGGATCCCGGCCCACACCGTGGACCAGTCCAGCTCGACGAACCGCTCCAACTCCGCGACCAGTTGGTCGGGGCTGCGGTCGGCGGTCAGGACGGGCATGGGGTGGCTCCTCGAAGCGGCTTACGGACGGCGGGCAGGGCTATACGCGGCCGCTGGGGCCGCGGGGATCCCGGGGCGGCGTCGGAGCGGCCGGGGGCGTCGCGGTCGTCGGCGGCGGTGGCGCCACCGGCGGCGTGTGCTGCCGCGGGGCCGGCGAGGGCTCGGCCGGGGCCGGCCGGGGCCGGGGGGCCGATGGCTGTGGCTGCGGCGCGGGCGTCGGACGGGACTCGGCCGGTGTCGTGGACTGCGGGGCCTGCTTGCCGCCGGAGTCGCTGACCCGGCGGCCCCGCTTGGGTGCGGGGGAGGACGGGGGAGCATCGGCCTCGTGCTGCTGCTTGCGCGTCTCCTGGGCGTCGCGTGCCGCCTCGGCCGACCGGTAGGCGGTCTGCTGCTGCTCGCGCTTGGACTGGCCGAGCCAGCCCCGCTTCTGCAGTGCGGCGCGGCCGCGCCCCTTGTTGCCGAACTTGTCCAGCGCCCAGGCGCCACCGCGCGCCGCGCTGCCGGTGACGCGGGCCGTGCCCTTGGCGGTGGTGCCCGCCACACGGCCGGTGGCGCGCGCAGATCCTACGGCCATGCCCGGGACCACGGCGGTGGCCTTGTCGAAGGTGGCGTTCGCGCCGTCCCGTATGCCGAGCGCGTCCTCGCCGCCGGCGACCTGCGGGGTGAAGTTCCCGGACAGCAGCTTCTTCAGCATCATCACGATGGCGACGGTGACCAGGAGCAGCATGAGCAGCTGGGTGCCCAGGGCGATCTGCGCCGGGAGAATCATCTGGTACAGCACGAGCAGCACGGTCAGGATGACGCCGAAGCCCGCACGGAGCACGAAGCTGTGGATGAACGTCTCCAGCCAGCTCTTCAGCAGCTTCTGCTGGGAGGGGTGGATGCCCAGCGTGGCGACCAGCGGCAGCAGCATGACCAGGATCAGTGTGACGGCGTGCCACAGCAGGGTGAGCGCGCTGAGCACGAGAACCATCACGCCGACGATGAAGGCGGCCACGAGCGAGTAGAAGGCGATGCCCACCCGGTCGGTGGCGTTCTTGCCGGCCCAGTCGTTGAAGGCCACCGGGTAGATCTTCTTGTCCGGGACGTCCTCGCCGCCGGCGATCTCCTTGCGGATGTCCTCCCAGTCCCCGAACTTGTCCCCGTCCGGCTTGTCGTCCCCGCGCTGATCGTCCACGTTGGTCCAGGACTGGGCGACCGCCTGACGAACGCGGAGGTCCCCGCAGCGCGGAGTGTTCTTGTCACCCCAGTAGCAGTTGTATTTCGTGCCGCTGGTGAAGGTGCAGGTCCCGTCCTGAGCGGAGATCTTCCCGCCGCTGTCCTTGCGGAAGACGCAGTTCGCGCCCACGTCGCCGAACTGGCCCATGGCCCACGGACGGAAGGCGAGGGTGTCGTACATGGCGCAGCTCGACAGCCGCAGACCCACCTCGCCGGACTCGTGCTCGCCGTTGTCAGGCAGGTCGCACGGAGACTGCATCCGGCCTGACACGCCTGCCAGAACGGTGGAGCTGAGCGCCGAGTTGGCGCTGGCTATCCACTCGTCGGAACTCTGCACGACCTTGTCGTAGTTGTTGCCGGTGAGGAACGCCATGACCGCGATCACGGTGAGGGCGGTCCAGGAGACCCCCGCCCACACCTCGCGCATGTCTCCCTTGCGCCACTTGGTGAACACCCAGAAGCCGACCAGCAGGATCATGACGGTGACGGCGGGCTTCAGAACGTTGTCGCGGAGGGTGGTCACCACGTTGTCGCGTCCGGTGTAGAGGCCGGAGAAGGGGCTCGGGTTGGACGCCATCTCCTTGATGGAGATGGAGAAACGGGTGAGTAGTTTGGTGCCGTAGAAGACGGCGTCCGCGATGCCGTTGTTGACATAGTCCATGACCTCGCAGGAGTCGGCTCCACTGCCCAATGAGCCGTTGTCCTCGGAGGCGTCCCCCTTGCCCTTGAACGTCATGGACCAGTCCAGGCCCCGCATGCCGTTCAGCTCGTACAGGGTGTAGTGCTTCGCCTGGTCCGGTTCCACCTTGAAGGAGCCTTTGACCGTTCCCGTCTGGTCACCGAGATTCTGGGCACCGCCGTCGTCCTGCCACTGGGCGACGGCGGGCATGATCCCTTCGCCGTTGCTGCCCGGCGAGTCCATGTGGTAGCTGTCGTCGCCGGTGAAGTTGCAGGCGAAGTCCGCGTACGCCGAACTCGGCGCGGCCAGGGTGAGGGCGATCAGCGCCAGCACCAGGAACAGGCCTGCGCGGACGGCCACACCGGCTTTCCGTATTCGGCGGCCCAGTGCTTTGCGCGGATGCATCGGTATTCCTTCGGGTTACGCGTGGGCGGATGGAGGGGGCGAGGCGCGGCTCAGTCGCCGAAGTGGTCGGTCAGCACGCAGCCGTCGACGAGGGCCGGCTTCTTCTCGGAGCCGCTCGGCACCGCGAGGTCCGCATCGCACGCCAGGAATCTCAGGTCGGACTGCCGGAGCCTGTGTATGGCGTCGGCGTCGACCGGGACGACCGCGAAATTCTCGCCGACCAGGAACTTGTCGCCGCTCGCCTTGACGGCCGTCTGGAACTTCCGCATGTCGGAGACGGAGAGGAGGGCGATGGGGCGGCCGGATCCGTCCGTGCAGACACCGCGCTCCTCGATGCTCCAGGCCGGGTCATCCGCCTCGTCCGTCCCCCAGGCC
This sequence comes from Streptomyces sp. NPDC058291, assembly GCF_042880855.1. NCBI lineage: Bacteria > Bacillati > Actinomycetota > Actinomycetes > Kitasatosporales > Streptomycetaceae > Streptomyces > Streptomyces sp. NPDC058291. The sequence goes on along the minus strand of NZ_JBHVYK010000011.1, from coordinate 42,199 downwards.
GTGTCGTCGTCGGCTTCGTCGCCGTCGAGGCCGGCGTCGTAGTCACCGCCCGTCATGAGGTCCTGGCAGGGGGTGTACCGGTTCAGGTAACCGGCGATGGCCGCCATGTCGGCCGCCTCGGGCAGCCCGGCGGACGCGGTCGAGGCGCCGCCGCCCGATCCGTCGTCCTCGGCAGCCGAGGTGGCCGTGGTGGCCGCAGGGGTGCTTTTGGCGTCGTCGCCGCCGTCCTCGCTGCTGCCGCACGCGGCGACGGCCGTCAGCGCGACGAGGGTGATGCCGGTGGTGAGTGCTGTGCCGAGTCTCATGTCTGCCTACTGGTCCAGGGGATCGAGGAGATAGTTGGTCAGCACGCAGCCGTCCGCCTGCGCATCCTGGACGCGGTACCCGTCAGGCGCCTTGAAGGAGGGGTCGCAGTTCTCCAGCAGCAATCCGGCTTCGAGGAGGGTCTTGCTCGCCTGGTAGTTCGTGGGATCGACGACGAAGTCGGCACCGAACATGAACTTTCCGCGCGCCAGAGTGCGCTTCCAGCCGTCTTCCTTCGTGGCCTGCTTGCGGTAGTTCTCCTGGAACGCCTTCATGTCGCCCGGCAGATAGATGATCCAGCCGCCGAGGTCGGACCGCGTCTCACCGCAGAAGCCCGATTTCCTGATCGCCCAGGCGTCGATCTCGGCCTTCTCGGCGGCGGAGTCGTGCTCGTCGGACGGTCCGAGGAATCCCTCCGCCGGCGTTCCGTTGGCGCTCTCGTCGTCCGTGAGGTTGTCGCACGGGAGGCCCGCGCCGGAGATGAACTCCTGGACGTCCCGAAGCGTTTTGGCGCTGGGCAGCTTCGCCGCGTCGGAACCGGAGCCGGCGCCGGCGCCGCTGCCAGACGGGGAGGCGGACGAACCGCCGGAGCCCGAGCCCGAGCTCGAATTCGAGTCGGAGTCGCAGGCGCTGAGCGTGGCGAGCAGGGCGACGGTGACGACGCCCGTGGTCAGGGACTTGTGCAGGGCCATGGGGATGCGGGTCTCCGGGGACGAGGCGGGTGCGGGGGTGGTCATACGGCGGCCGTCTCGGGCGCTGCGGCCGGTACCGAGGCCGCCGGGTCCGTCTCGGCCTCCTGCAGGAACGTCCAGTCCCAGACGCTCAGGGGCGGGTTGACGCCCTGGCGGGCCGGACGGGTGGTGCCGTTGGTGTCGGTGGCGGCGAGGATCTCCTGGAAGACGAGGTCGACGGCGACCGTGCCGACGCGTTTGTCGGCGTCGCGCTGGAGGCAGACGCCGGTGCGCAGGTCCTGGAGGGCCGCGATGACCTTGGGGTCGTTCTCCGGGCGGCCGAGGAGCGGGGCCACCAGGGACGCCTCCTGCGCCGACTTCTGCTTGAAGGCGAACACCGTGTGGATCTGGTTGGCGCCGCCGCTGCGGGCCTCGGAGTCCTCGATCTGGACGAGGTCGATGGCCTGCTGGGTGATCAGGACCGTCACCGCGAGGTAGGAGCGGCCCTGCTTCAGCGCGCGGCGCATCAGGTCGCGGCCGGACTCGGTCGCCGTCACGACGTACGCCTCGTCGACGAAGAGGGCCTTGGGGCGCAGGCCGATCTCGCCGGTCACCGGGTTCTTCTCGTAGCCGACGTCCAGCATCTGGCTGCCGAGCTCCACGACCGCCATCAGCGCGGTCGCCGCGAGGCGCTCCGCGGGGTTCCAGTTGCGCGGGTCCGAGGCGGCCGGCGACTGGAAGCCGCGCAGGGTGATGACCGTGCGGCGCTTGCGCATGCTGGACAGCGGCTGCGGGTGCTCGGCGAAGGAGAGCCGGGCGTAGGGGAGCGTGCGCAGCTCGGTGAGAAGCATCTGCGCGAGCTTCAGGTCCTTCTGCGCCTCGCGGTCGCCGGTGGCGACGGCGTGGTCGTACGCGGCCACGACCTCGTCGACGACCTGCCACAACGTCGGCCGGGGGACGGCCAGTTCGGCGTCGCGAGCGGTGTGGCCCTGTTCGACGGCCTGGCGGATCGCGGAGTTGTAGCGGCCGATGACGGTCGCCATGCCCTCGATGACGGGCAGGCGGACGCGCTGGTAGTCCTCGTCGCCGAGGAAGCCGCGGAGCATCGACTCGGCGAGCAGGCGGCCGGCCGGCACGTCCCGGGCGATGACCCACGGGTCGAGGACGCCGGCCTGGCCCTTGAGGAGGTCGACGACCTCCGTCTCCGCCCAGAACTCGGGGTTCACCGGCTGGAACCGGCTCTGCGGGGTGCCGAGGAGGCCCGTCTCCGCGTCGCTCGCGAAGTCCGGGTCGTTCACCTGGGCGCCGAAGGCCAGGTAGTAGCACAGCTGGGCGAAGTCGGTCTTGGGGTCGATGACCAGGCAGCGGACGCCCGACTCGGACTCCTCGTAGAACTTCTGGAGGGCGAGGGAGGACTTGCCGCCGCCGGACGCGCCGACGATGGCGAGGCCGCCGCCGTCGTTGCGGGCCGGGCCCACGTGCAGCGAGTAGTGGACCGGCATCTTGCCCGCCCAGCCGACCAGGTTGCCCACCCAGCCCAGGCGCTTGCCGGAACGCTGCTCGGGGTTGTCGCCCAACTCCGTTCCCGCGGTGGGGAGTCCGGCGCCGAGCTGTTCCACCTCCTGCAGCCGCAGGTAGGGGGCGATCGGCAGCTTGGGCGCGTCGCCCGGGAGTTGGGACTGGAGCAGACGCCACTGCTGGCGCGTCGGACGCAGCAGGGTGACCTTCAGGTCCTGCTTGAACTGCATCTCCAGGACCCGGCGGCGGCGCTCCAGCTCCTTCACGTCGTGGGCCGAGATCGTGAAGCGGATCTGCGCCTCCATGCCCGGCATCTTGTGCTCGTCGATGTCGTCGACGAGCTCCTGGGCGCGGGTGACCTGGGTGGCCAGCTTGGTGTCGGGGCTGCGGCCGGAGTTGGCCATGTCGTTCATCTCGTCGACGAGGTTGCCGCGGATCTTGTCGGCGCGGTCCTTGAACTTCAGGTACGGGATGAGCGTGAACCGCATGTCGATCTCGACGGGGAAGTCCACGTGCTGGGCCGCGTACCGGGCCCACGCGGTCGACTGGCGGAAGCGGGTCTCGGCCGGCCAGTTGGCGGCGACGAGGGTGGTGGTGTAGCTGGTCTGCTGCTCGCCGGTGACCTCGTCGTACTGGTTGAGCACGATGTGCGTCTTGCGGTTCTCACCGGAGAAGTCGACGACCAGGTCGAACTGGTTCGGGCCCCACGCGCGCGAGCCCAGCACCGGCTCCGGCGGGACCGGCAGGTCGCCGTGGAGCGGCTTGCGGATCAGCCAGACGAGTTCCTCACGGCTGAGCGGGGCGCCCTTGAGGCCCTCCAGGCTCTCGTGGACCTCGACGGCGACCTGCGTCCACTCGGCGAGGACGTGCGGGGAGAGGTACTCGTCGGCGACGCCGGTCGCGGTGGCGGCGGCCTGGTCGGCGACGCCGCGGACGCCGCGCAGCAGACCGGGCTCGTCGTAGGGCTCGTCGTCCTGGGCGACGACTCCGCTGCCGCCGTTGGTGCGCTTGAGCGAACCCAGCTTCACCAGCAGGATGTTGCGCTCGCGCTTGGCGCCGATGCGCTCCTGGTACTCGGCCTTGCGCAGGTTGTACGCCTTGTAGTTCTCGGTGGGCTCCCAGGCGATCGCGTTCAGCTCCTCCGCCCAGGTCATCGCCGTGATCGGCTGGTACACCTTGCGGTAGTGGCACTCGACGTTGCGGTCGCCGCGGGCCAGGTTGAGCAGACCGCGGGCCGGCCCCTCGGCCATCGCCTGGAGCTCGCCGGCGTTGAGGTACTCGTCGATGGCGTTGGGCAGGACCAGGCCCGTCCAGACCGAGTCGCCGTGCACGAAGATCATGTCGTCGGCGTAGCGGTAGGGGAGGCGGAGGTCCTCGCGGCGGGCGGCGGACGAGGAGCCGGACGGCCGGGAGCGGGCGGGGGACGACCGGTTCGAGCCGCCCTGGCCGCCCTGGCCGTTCTTCTTGCTCGACGAGGCGGCCATGATCATGGCGACCACGAAGAAGGCGGCCGCCCCGCCCAGAAGGATCAACATGAACATGGAGGACTCATCCTGCGGTAGTCGGCGTGGGGTGGTGGTGGCGGAAGCGGTGGATCGGCGCCCGGCAAAGCGGCGGGTCAGCGCCTGGCGGCCGCGAACGCGCTGCCGCGTTCGGCGGCGACCCGGCGCGCGGCCTCGTAGCGGGCCTGCCAGCGCGGCGAGCCGGGAGCGAAGAGGATGACCTGCCAGTGCAGCCGCTCCGGCTCCTGGTCGGCGGCGAGGCCCTGGAGGCGCTTGGGCTGCAACCACCAGTCGGTCCACACCACGATCTGCTGGCTCAGGGTGAGCGCCGAGGGCAGCGGCCGTCCCCACACGAAGTAGACGGCGAACGGCGGACCGAAGTAGAGGATCGACGTCCACATCGACATGCCGAGGAACGGCAGGAACGCCGACACGGTGAACAGCGTGACGAGCCAGACCAGCCCGAAGCCGAAGGCCGCGCCCAGTGCGGGCAGCAGCAGGCCCGGCAGCGGGATGTTGCCCCAGTTCCAGATCCGCTTGGGCCGGTTGACCAGATCGGTGTGGTCGTACGCGACCAGCGGCTCCGGGGCCTCCTGGCTCATGTCTGCGAACTCCCCTGTTCGGAAAGGCTACGAGAACGCGTCGGGCGTCGCCCGGGCGTCGGTCAGCTGCCGCCGCCGATTTCCGTGCCGAGGCCGATCAGCACGCCGGCGAGGCCGCTGGCGCCGCCGATGATCAGCGCGGCGAGCGCGATCATGCCGAAGCCCTGGAACGCCTCGCGCATGCCGTCGCCGCGCTTCATCGACATCAGCATGCGGATGCCGAGGATGAGCAGGGCGATGACGGCGACCATCGTGCCCGCGTTGCGGAGGATGTCCTCGATCTTGCCGAACATCTCGTCCAGGGTCGTACCGGCAGCCAGGTACATGGTGGTTCCTCTCGGGTGGTGGAGCAGCGAAAGTTGTGTGGGGGGCAGGGCCGCGGTGCGGGTCAGGACTTGCCCGGCTTCGCGGTCTTGGACGGCTTGGGGGCCGCCGGGGCGGACGCCGAGGGCGAGGCCGGTGCGGAAGGGGAGGCGGATCCGGTCGCGGCGCCGCCGCCGGGCTCGTCGCTGTCGGCCCGGCCGCCCTCCGCGTCGAGCACACCGCCCCGGATGTCCTTGATGAACCAGCCCTGGGCCGTGTTCACGATCGTCATCCGGTAGGCGCGGCTGACGGCGACGCCCTTCGCGTCGCTCCAGCCGACGGTCACGCGCACCTGCACGGCCTGGCCGACGCCGTACGCGTACGGCTTGGTGTCCTGGGCGCTCGCCGGGACGAGCGCGACGACGGCGCCCACCTGGGGGCCCGTCAGGCGTCCGGACAGACCGGTGGTGGCCGTCAGGGTCGCGTCGGGTGTGAGGAAGCGGGCCATGGCGGTGGCGTCGGAGGAGCCCCAGGCCTGGAAGTAGCCCGGCAGCACCTCCTTCTGCAACTGCGTGGACAGGGCGTCGTCCACGACCTCGTCGCGCTGGTCGACCTCGGGCACGTCCGCAGCGGCCGGCAGCGGCATCTGGCCGACGTCGCCGGCGACCCGCATGCCGTCGCCCGTCTTGAGGTTCTGCACGTACACCGGGACGGTGAGCGTGGTCAGCGTGCCGTCGTCGGTCCGCACCTGAACACCGAGGTAGCGGCCGTGGTCGCCGTACTCGGGAAGCTTCTCGGCGGTGCCGTCCCAGGTGACCGAGACGGCCTTGGCGGCGCCCTCGCCGCTCCAGCCGCATTCGGGGTCGACGCCGGCGGAGGCGTAGCGGGCCAGCTCGGCGCGACGGGCGGACGAGGTGTCCGGGGAGAACGTCATGCACAGCTGCGCGTACTGCTCCGCGAAGGCCGCCGCCTGCTCGGTGGGGAACTCGGTGAGGCGGTAGCGGGTGGCGTCGGCCTCGTCCAGCCCGGCGGTGGTCGTCCCGGACGACTTGCCGACGACCATGCCCATCACACCGCACGAGCCGAGCGCGAAGACGCAGGCGGTGATCAGCAGGGTGGCGCGGAGCGCGACGTGCGTACGGCGTCCCCCGCCGGGAATGCGGCCGCCGGGCCTGGGCACGTCGAAGTCGCGTGCGGCGGCGGGCCTGGGACCGGCCGCGCCGGGAGGGACGGCGCCGGCGGCCGGGGCGGTGCCGCCCGTGTCCTTCGACGACGTCGTGGAGGAGGCGGGGGCGGGGGTGGAGGGCCGGTGGCCGGGCAGGGGCGCGGCCGGGGCGGGCGTGGCGGCGGCGGTCGCCGTGGCGCCGCGCTTGCGCTGCTCCTTCTCCGCCTTCTTCTGCTCATAGGCGGCCTTGCGCGCGGCCCGCTCCCGTTCGCGCTTGTCCTTCTTCGACTCGCCCTGGGGGCGCGTCTCACGCGGCGGCAGCGACGGGACGGCGGCCTGGCCGGCCCGGGGCGTGCTGCGCACCCAGGCGGCGGCGACCTGCGCGCGGGCCGCGTCCGAGGGGAGCTGCTGGGGCTGGGGGGCATGGGGAGCCTGGGGTGCGGGCTGCTGCGGGGCGGGGGCCTGCTGCCCCTGCCACGGCTCCCGCGGTGGCTGCTGGGACGGACCGAAGGACCCGGGCTGCCCGGAAGGCTGGCCTTCGCCGACCGCGCCAGCAGGGCTGTTGTGGTCTGTCATCGAGTCGGTTACTCCAGCGAGTCGGTTCCCCGTCCGCCTGGGCGGGCGCGATCGCACCGCGCGGCGGGCCCTGGCCATGCCAGGTGCGCTGGCAGTGTGACAAAGACCTGTCACCGGATCGGCGTCGCTTTCCTCGCCGGGACACGGGGATTCCCGCCGGGGCCGCCGAAAGGGAAAGTCGTCGGGAAAGTGTCAGGGACACGTCGGGACGACGTCCTGCCGCGCCAGGTCGTCCTGGGCCCACAATGCGCTGGGCGCGTCTGCCCGACGAGCCCGGTATCGCTCCCCGGTACCGCCCCGCACCCGACGGACCCGGCGAAGGACGAGAGTTGACCGACGACAACGGGCACCCGCAGCAGCCTGACGCGCGCACGTGGGAGACCCCTCAGCAGACTCCGCCGGTCCAGCAGATCCCCGCCGCTGCCCCGGCTGCCGCGTCCCCGCAGGCCGTCCCGGCTCCGCAGGTGTTCCAGGCCGAGGCGGCCTGGGTGGACGGCTACGAGCCCGGCGACCCCTGGCAGGCCCGCCTGTGCGTGCAGACGCCGTACGGCACCTTCGTCTATCCCCTCACCCCGAACACGATCCCCGAACTCCTGGAACAGATGGTCCTGGTGGCCCAGGAGCAGCAGGGGCTGCCCGTCGGCTTCGAGGAGACCGCCGAGCCGGAGCCGGTCGAGTCCGGGGGCGAGGAGGGGGACCAGCCGGGCGCCGCCCCCGGCCTGCATGACGGCCGCGCCGCCCGCCTGACGGGCTGGGCCGTCGTCCACGACCTGTGGGAACGCGAGGACCCGACGGCGCGCATCGTGATGGGCGCGATCGTGGCAGCGCTGCTGCTGCTCGGCGTCTTCCTCACCTGACCGCCTGGTGACCTGCCTGCCTGGCGAGCTGACTGCCTGGTGACCTGCCTGCCTGGCGACCTGGCCAGCTGACCACCTGACCGCCTGGCGACCTGACCGCCTGGCGACCTGACCGCCTGACCACCTGACCGCCTGGCGACCTGACCGCCTGGCGAGCTGACTGCCTGGCGACCTGGCCAGCTGACCACCTGACGACCCGTCGCCGCAGGACGGCGGCCGGGCGTCCGCAGACCTACCGAGGGAGGGACCGATGTCCGGCGCCGAAGAAGCCTCTGATGCACCGGAGTTGTACTTCGCGGACGTCTTCGTCTTCGTCTCCGACTACCTCGCTCAGCTGATCCGCCGTCGCGTGAACGGCACTTCGGCCACCTGGTGTCCCACATGGTGGGAGCACCCCGAGGCCGGCGCTCGTCTGTCCGCGCTGTGGCTGGCCTGGGAACATCTGCGCCAGGACCCGGCGCTCGGCATGTCGACGTGGTGGCTGCATCACGCGGACCCGCATCTGCGGGTGCTGATGGACGCCGACTCGGGCCCGTTCGCCGCCTGTTCGCCCAAGGACGGCCACACGGCCTACCCGTTCGACCCGCTGCCGGTGGATCCGCGGCCGCAGCCGGAGTCGTAGGACCGTCGGACGCCCGCTCGGCGCAGGCGTACGGGCCGGCCTTTCCTCCGCTGTCCCGAGGTCTCCCGCGGGTCTTTCCCCGCCGGGAAAAGCCGAGCCTTCGTCCTGCCCGGCCCTTCTACCGTGTCACGGTCACTGGTCGATCGCATCTACCGGCTCAGCACAAGAGAGGCTCGGGAACGTGGAGTTGCCTGCCGACAACAAGCGCACGGCACTGCTGCCCCTGGTCGTGCTCGGCGCCCTGCTGGTCATCGTGCTGACGGTGTTCACCGTCTTCGACGGCGACGGCGACGACGGCGACGGCGACGGCGCGGCGCCCGTCGCCGCCGCCGAGGGCAGGAACGGAGCCGGGGCCGACGCAGGTTCGCGTTCTGCGGCGCCCAAAGGCGCGGCGAGGCCGATCGTCGAGGGGGCCGAGGTCGCCGAGGCCCACGCCGTCATGGTCAGGTACATGGCCGGGCTCACCACCTACGACCACACCAGCACGTCACCGGCCTGGAACGCTCCGCTGCTCGAACTCACCTCCGACGACCCGCGGATGAAGCAGGCGACCGTGCTGCCGTCCGGCAAGGAGTGGGCCACCTGTCGGGCCGAGAAGTGCTCCTCGAAGGGGACGGCGCTCGTGGAGCGCGACGCGCTGATGGCCGACGACCTGGTGCGCGGCAGCGGCCGGACGATGTCCACCTTGGTGAAGGTGACGGCCGAGCACACCGCCGGCGGCCGGTCCTCGACCGAGGAGAACGAGTGGCTGGTGACCGTCAAGGAGGACGGCGACCGGTGGAAGGTCTCCGGATTCGACGTCTTCGGTCTCGGCGACGTCGGCGCCTCCGACGACTCGGGGGAGTGAACCGGCCGTGGTGGCGCCCGCTGTACTCGCGGCTGCGGCGAAAGCCGCGAAGGTCGCCAAGTCCGCCAAGAAGGCCGGCAAGCTCGCGGCCGGGCCGGCGGGCGACCGGAACGGCGACGACGGCAAGAAGAAGGACAGGACCTTCAAGTGGGCGTTGATCATCGGGGGCGGAGGTGGGCTGGCCGCCGCGTCCGTGATCTTCCTCGTCCTGTTGCTCATCGGCAGCATGGTCGGGGGCGTCGGCAACGGCGCCTCCAACGCGGCCTGCGGTGACTACGCCGACAACGCCGCCGCCGGCAACTCGGGGGACGCCGCCGCCACCAACCCGATCATGCCGGCGGGCAAGATGTACATGCCGAGCGAGACCGCTCGCGCCGAGATACCGCCGAAGATGATCCTCGCCGCGATGCGTGCCGCCGCCAACTACGACGGCCTCGACTGGACGCTCATCGCCGGGCAGATGTACCAGGAGACCAAGTTCGGCCAGGACAAGTCGGCCGCTCCCGGCGGCGCCAACTCCCTCGGCTACATGGGCCTTCTGCAGTTCGGCAAGCCGGCCTGGGCGGACTACGGCGCCGACGGCAACGGCGACGGCAAGAAGGACCTCTACAACGTCGACGACGCGGCCTGGGCCGCCGGGAACTTCCTGCACGCCAAGAAGGCGGAGACCGCCCCCTTCAAGGCGCTGCAGATCTATTCCGGGTCCACGGCCTCCAACACGATCTACCCGCGCGTCGTCCTCACCCAGGCCGCCCGCTACCGCGGGGTGCTCACCGGCGATCAGGACCTCATCAAGCGCTGGTACGCGCATCTGAAGGAGACCGTCGAGAAGAACCCCGGTTTCCCGACCCTGGGACAGCAGTCGGACATCCCCGAGCCGGTCGGCAACGACGCCCAGCCCACGAAGGCGCTGAGCATCGCGGCTTCGCCGGCCCGCTCGTGGTCGACCCCGCCGCTGTCCGGCGACGACGGCTCCACCACCACCGCCATGGCCCCCGTGGCGTACTCCACGGGCGTCGCGGGCACGGGAAGCGCGCTGCACGCCGCGGGCGGGACCACCGTCGCCTTCCCCGAGGCCAAAACGCCTCCCGTCGGCGGCAAGGACTGGCAGTGGCCCATGCAGTCGGGCTCCTACGCGCAGGGCACGCCCTACCACCAGAACGGCAGCATGTGGAGCCTCGGCTACCACACCGGCCTCGACCTCGTGGCGGACAGCGGCACCCCCATCTACGCCCCGGCCGACGGCAAGGTCGTCCACGCGGGCCCGGGGGGCTCGTACGGCAACGAGACCGAGATCCAGCACGCGGACGGCGTCATCACGCTCTACGCGCACCAGACGTCGATCCATGTCACCGTCGGCCAGCAGGTCAAGCGGGGCCAGCAGATCGGCACGGTCGGCGCGACCGGCAACGTCACCGGCCCCCATCTGCACTGGGAGGTCCGTGTCCCGGGCGTCGACAACCCCTTCGTCGGCGGGCAGGACCAGGGCCCCGGCATGGTCGACCCGAAGGCCTGGATGGACGGCCGGATCACGGCCGACCCGGACTACGGCGCCGTTCCCGGCTCCGACGAGGACAGCAGGGACGCCCAGTACGCCCAGTGCGCGGCGGGCAACGGGGGCACCGCCGTCGCCCCGGACGGCGCGGGCGCCTCCGGCGTCCTGCCCGACTCCGACGACCCGGTGATCCGGGCGGTGCTCGGCTGGGCGCAGCGCGGCATCGGCGTCCCGTACGTGTTCGGCGCTCCCCGGCTGCAGGGTCAGAACCCCACCAGCTTCGACTGCTCCAGCTTCACGCAGTGGGCGTACTACATGGCCAGCGGCGGCAAGATCGACATCGGCACCACCACGTACACCCAGGAGCCATACCTCAAGAAGTACGAGGTGCCGCTGTCCCAGGCCCAGCCGGGCGACGTGATCTTCTTCCGGCCGGAGGGCGATCACTCGGGCCACGTGGCCCTGGTCTGGGACCCCAAGGGCCACAAGATCATCCACGCTCCGCGCCCGGGCAAGTCGGTCGAGTTCAGCAACTGGGACTACCAGGACAAGATCACCGGCGTCTACCGGGTCCCCATCCCCGCGGGCACGAACGCGGTCGAGGGAGACGGCGCGGGCAGGACGGCGGGCGCCTGACGCCTGCGCCGCCCCACCCGCCCGACCCCGTTCCGTTCCCCGTTTCTCGTTCCCGCTTCTTCCCCTACGGAGCAACGCAGTTGATGAAGCCCCGAATCGCCCTCATCGCCGGGACCGTCCTGTCCCTGGGACTCGTCACAGGCTGCGGCGGCAAGGACGCGCCGGCCGCCGCGGACACCACCGGTTCCGCATCCCCGAAGGCCTCGGCGGGGACGGCGAAGTCGCCCGTCCATTCCGGCGACCCGATCCCCGGGCTGTCCGCGAAACCCGCCTGGAGCCTCGCCCGAAAGACCGACGCCGCCCTCTCGTGCGCCGGCCACGCGGCCCACCCGACGGACGGCCGGGGCCAGGCCGGCGTCTGCGCCGTGGGCGACGCCTTCCTCCTCGTCGAGGACCTGTCCCCGCCGGTCCAGGAGGGCGAGTCGGACCCGCAGACGGCGCGTTTCGCGGGTCATCTCTACGACGCGGCCACCGGGAAGGAGCGCAAGACCTTCACCGTCGCATGCACCTACGACCCGACCGAGGGCGACGCCCCCAGCCCCGACGTCCACGTGCAGGTGGGGACCTGGAAGGACGGTTCCCCGGCCGTCCTGATCCGCAGCTGCGAGAACAGCGAGGCGAGCGGCCTCAAGAAGGCCGCTGTCAAGACGGTCTACACCATGTACGCCCCGAGCGGCGCCGAGCTGGGCAGCTCCGCCTACGCCGACGCGGAGCACGTCGCTCTGCCGGTCGTCCGCGGCCATGTGCTGCTGCCGGGCGGCGCCTACGACGACCGCACCCTCGCCCCGATCGGGGGCGGCAAGAACCTGGTCCTGCCAGCGAAGCTCGCCGCGGCCGAGCCCCTCGGCACCGGAGAGGGATGCGTCCCCGAGGGGGACGGGGTGAACGAGCCTCTGAAAATGATCGACCGCGGCACGGGGCGAGCCCTGTGGACCACGACCGACCTCACCCCGCCCGCCGACATCGTCCCGCAGGGCAAGAAGGGCGAGGAGGCGGACGCCGAACTCTTCCCCCTGCACGGCGACCGGGCGATCATCGCCTGGTCGGCGAGCGGCTCCAACGACGCCGTGCTCACCACGGTCGACCTGCGCACCGGAGCCACCCTGGCCGTCGGACCGCACACCACGCTCAAGGAGTTCGACCAGACCGCCGTGCCCGTCGTCTCCCCCGACGGCACGACGGCCGTGGTGAACTTCACCGAGGGCGCCGTGGCGTGGGACACCCGGACCGGGACCGAGCTGTGGCGCCAGGAGACCGGCGACAAGGACGTCCAGCCCCTGGTCGCCACCGGCAGCGGCGTGCTGTACGCGAGCCTCGAGCACGAGCAGGGGGCGCTGGCCATGAAGACCGAGAAGCTGATCGGCCTGCTCCCCCAGGGGACGGACGCCCCCGAGGAGTTCACCACCGACGGGTACACGCTGATCCAGACCGGCAGCGCCTACTTCGCCTTCGCGGCGGAGAAGGCCTGACCGGCCCCTCCCCGGCGCTCCCGCCTCCTGCCCCGCACCGCTCTCCCTCCCCTCCGCACAGCTTCCCCAGGCCAGAAAGGACGGACCCGCGGGTGACCGCAGAACAGCAGAAGAAACCCCGCGCCGAGGACGACTGGACCTTCGAGATCGTCATCGCCGTCGCGGTCGTGCTCGTCGTCGGCGCCGGGGCCTGGCTGGCCGCGAAGATCGGGGCCGGGTACGCCGACGCGCCCGCGCCGGCCGGCGATCCGCTGACGTTCCTCGTCGACGTGGTCAAGGGCGACTACAGCTGGCCGGGTTCCGCGGCCAGCGCCGTCGCGGCCGGGGAGGCGGCGGTGGTCGGGATCCTCGGCCTGGCCGCCTACCGGGTCCGCGAGCGGTTCAGGAACAAGCCGAAAGTGGACGGCGCCGCCCGGCATCTCGCCAAGGGCGAGGAACTCGGCAGGCTGACCATGAAGGGCGCCGCCGCCGTCGCCGAGCGCCTGGGCGTGCGGTCGAGCACCCCCGGCGTGTTCATCGGGCGGTCCGTGAAGGGCCGTCAGCCGCTGTACGGGTCGTACGAGGACATGCACGTCGACATCTGGGGGCCGCGGACCGGCAAGACCACCCGCAGGGCCGTCCCCGCCATCCTCGACGCGCCCGGCGCGGTCCTGGTCACCTCCAACAAGCGCGACATCGTCGACGCGACCCGGGGACCGCGCACCGCCCGCGGACCGGTGTGGGTGTTCGACCCGCAGCAGGTCGCGCAGGAGGAGCCGAGCTGGTGGTGGAACCCGCTGTCGTACGTCACCGACGTCGCCAAGGCCCGCAGGATGGCCGACCACTTCGCCGTCGGCTCGCGGGACGCCGGCGCCTCCACCGACGCCTTCTTCGACCCGGCCGGCCAGGACCTGCTCGCCAACCTGCTGCTCGCCGCCGCCTGCGCCAAGGCGCCGATCACCCAGATCTACACCTGGCTGTCCAACCCCCGGGACGACACCCCGGAGCGGATCCTGCGCGGCGCCGGGCACGCCATGTCCGCGGACGGCCTGGCCGGCGTCGTCAACGCTCCCGACAAGCAGCGCAGCGGCATCTACGGCGTGGCCCAGCAGATGGCGTCCTGCCTGGTCAACCCCGAGGTCAACCGGTGGGTCACACCGCCGTCGGACGAATACGCGGGGGAGTTCGACCCGCACGCGTTCGTCCGCGGCGGCGGCACCCTGTACTCGCTCAGCCGGGAGGGACGCGACTCCGCCGGGCCGCTGGTGACCGCGCTCACCGTGGCCGTCGTGGAGGCCGCCGAGGAGTACGCCACCACCCAGCGCGGCGGCCGCCTCGCACTGCCCCTGGTCGGCGTCCTCGACGAGGCGGCCAACGTCTGCCGCTGGCGCTCCCTGCCCGACCTGTACTCCCACTACGGCTCGCGCGGCATCATCCTGATGACGATCCTGCAGTCCTGGGCGCAGGGCATCGAGGTGTGGGGCGAGCGCGGCATGGAGAAGCTGTGGTCGGCCGCCAACGTCCGCGTCTACGGCGGCGGCGTCTCCGACACCCGCTTCCTGGGCGATCTGAGCGAGCTGGCCGGCGAGTACGAGCTGCGCGAGTACCAGACCAGCCGGGAGTCGGAGTTCGGCGGCTGGTCGGGCAACCGCGCCATCAGCGAGTCCACGCGCCGCGAACGCGTCCTGCACGTCTCCGACCTCGGCGCGATGCCGCCGGGCCGGGCCCTCGTCCTGGCCTCCGGCACCAAGCCGGTGCTGGTGGAGACGGTGCCCTGGTGGGAGGGCGCGTACGCCGCGGAGGTCCGGGCCTCGCTGAAGAAGTACGACCCCGGGGCGCGCTGACGCCGGGATCGCGACCCCGCGAGCCCGCGCGACGAGGGGCCCGGGCCGGTTGCGGCCTCCGGGCCCCTCGCCGCATCTCCGCGCCGTCGCGGCCCGGGTGCCTCGCCCCAGGGAGAAGTACGGATTGCCGCTCCGGTGACCGGCGGAGGACCTGAACCCTGTGCGACGGCGGGAAGTTCCCCCTCGCCGTCGCCGTCGCCGTCGCCGTCGCCGTCGCCGTCGCCGTCGCCGTCGCCGTGGCCGTGGCCGTCCTCCTGCCGGGGCCCGGAGCCAACACCGTTGGACGTAGGGTTTCTTGGACGCTTTCCGGACGGGGCTGCACAGGGTTTTCGCAAGGTCTCCGCTTCGTCTCCATGCGTCTTCACCCGCTGAGCGGAGCGAGATGTTGCTGCTTCGTTAAGTAGTTCCGCTTGACGTCGGCGGTCGCCGCCGCGTTGTCTTTTCAGACACCTGGGTCACCATGTCGCACCCATGTCCGCATTGCACCGAACGCACCTGAAGTGAGCCCCCGAATGCGTCGTATCGCCATAGCTGTGGTCGCCTCCACGATGTCCCTGTCGCTCGCCGGCTGCGGGATGCTCGGGGCCTCGGAGAACGGCGCCGGCGCGACACCGACCCGGAGCGACGACATCACGGTGGGCGTGCTGATGCCCGAGGAGACGAACACCCGGTACGCCGAGTTCGACTACCCCATCATCAAGCGCAAGGTCGCCGCGCTCACCGACGGCAAGGGCAAGACCGACTACGCGAACGCCGCCTCGTCCACCCAGAAGCAGGACACCCAGATGCAGCGGATGATCGACGACAAGGTCGACGTCATCCTGCTGGACGCGGTCGACGCGAAGGCCATCGCGCCCATGGTGCAGAAGGCCAAGGACGCCAACATCCCCGTCATCGCCTACGACCGTCTCGCCCAGGGGCCGATCGAGGGGTACGTCTCCTTCGACAACGAACTGGTCGGGGAGGTGCAGGGCCGCACCCTCGCGGAGGCCATCGGCACCGTCAGCCTCGCCGACAAGATCGTCATGGTGAACGGCTCGCCCACCGACCCCAACGCCGCCCAGTTCAAGCAGGGCGCGCTCAGCGAGCTGAGCGGCCGGGTCACGATCGCGAAGTCGTACGACACCGACAAGTGGAGCCCGGAAATCGCCCAGGCCAACATGACGAAGGCGATCGAGGCGATCGGCAAGGACGACATCGCCGGCGTCTACTCCGCCAACGACGCCATGGCCGGCGGCATCATCAAGGCTCTGGAGGCGGCCGGCGTCAGCCGTGGCAATCTGCCCCCGATCACCGGCCAGGACGCGGAGCTCGCGGCCGTGCAGCGCATCATCGCCGGCGAGCAGTTCATGAGCGTCTACAAGCCCTACCCCGCGATGGCCGAGGCCGCCGCCCAGGCCGCCGTCGCCAAGGTCCAGGGCCGCGGCCTCCAGTTCGACGCCCTCACCCGCGACAAGGTCGACAGCCCGACGACCAAGGCCATCCCGGCCAAGCTGGTGACCGTGGTGGCGCTGACCAAGAGCAACATCAAGCAGACGGTCGTCGCCGACGGCATCTACAAGATCTCCGACATCTGCACCGCCAAGTTCAGGGCCGCCTGCCAGGCCCTGAAGCTCAGCTGATCCCCGGGTCCGGCGACCCCCCGGGGGGGGTGGCGGTCGTTCCGCGACGGCCCCCCGGGTGGCGGACCCCGTGACGGCTGACCGCTCCGCCGCCCGTACGGAGCCGCGCTCCGGACCCAAGCCCGCGCAAACCTCGCGCAAATCCCTGCGCGAACCTCGCGCAAATCCCTGCGCAAACCCCTGCGCAAACCCCTGGGTGAACAGCTGTGTGAACGGTTCGACGCCCGCTCAGCGGGCCGAACTCCGCAACCGTCCCCCGCCCCGCCCGTCCGCCCCGCCCGTGTGGGCGGCCCGGAGCCCGGCCGGACTCCCCCGTGGTCCGGCCGGGTTGGATCCGCTCGTCCTCCGGGTGAGAAGCCCCCGGGGGGTAAGCGGAACCCACCATGCACCCCCGCCCGGGCCCTGCACCACCGTCAGCTTGTTGCAGTGCCGGGGGAGGAGGCCGGGAGGAACCCCCGCAGACGGGTGCTTTTCGACGGCCTTGGCCGGAGGAGCCGTGTTGCGGAGCCGGTCCGGGCCGCGCATAGTTGCGCTCCGGAAGAGGCGTACGGCGGGGGTGGGATGGGCGATGGCCGGGCACGGGACGGAGGAGCATCCACACGGTGCCGACCGACTGTGCGAGGCCGGGGATCGCGTGTATTCCCGGGCCGTACGACGGGGTCGGGTGGCGCGCACCGACGCCGAGCCGGTTCCGTGTCTGCTGGAGCTGGCCCTCCTGCACCCCGACCCCGACGACATGGACTGGCTGGTGCCCACCTCCCCGCAGGAGGTGATGACCCGGCTGCTGCGCGGACTGCACGACGAGGTCAGCGCCAGCCAGCGGCGGGTGGGCTCGGCCGTCGCCGCCTTCGAGTGGTACGCGGGACTGGGCGGGCCGGACCGGTCCGCGTCGGGCGGCGAGGGTGCGGCGATCCGCGTCCTGGACGGCCCCTCGCGCATCCAGGCCGCGCTGGACGCGGCCACCGAGGCCTGCACGACCGAGGTCCTCACCGTGCAGCCCGGCGGCATCCGGCGTGAGCACGAACTGTCGGAGGGCCTGCACCGGGCGCTGGAGCTGCGCGGCCGGGGCGTGCGCATGCGCGACCTGTACAACCACGTCGCCCGGCACGGCCAGGGACTGCTCAACTACCTGGAGCTGATGGGCGACACGGTGGAGGCCCGCACGCTCGACGAGGTCATCGACCGGCTGATGCTCTTCGACCGCACGGTGGCCTTCGTCCCGGCCAACGCCGACCGCACGATGGCCCTGGAACTGCGGCATCCCGCCCTCGTCTCCTACCTGGTGACGGTCTTCGAGCGTCTGTGGCGGCTGGCGATCCCGCTCACCGCCCCGCTCCCCGACCCGCGGGTCGAGGGCGTCTCCCACCGCGAGCAGTCCATCGCCGCCCTGCTGGCGGAGGGGCACCAGGACGCCGTCATCGCCGAGCGCCTGGGCATCAGCGTCCGCACCTGTCGCGCGCACATCGCCCGCCTCTCGGAGACCCTGGGCGCGGCCAGCCGCACGCAGTTGGGGGTGCGGATCGCGCAGGTCGGGCTGGACCGGCCGGCCGACGAGGCGGCGCGGGGGCTCACGGTCGGCGTCCAGGACCCCGGCCCGGGCCCCGACGGCCCAGGCCCCGGCTCCTCCGACGAGCCGGCCCCTGCCGCCGCCCCTGCCGCCGCTTCCGCTTCCGCTTCCGCTTCTGCGTCCGTTCCGGCCGCGGCTCCGGCCTCAGGTCCGGCCTCGTCCTCGCCCTCCGCTGCCGCCCCCGCCTCCGCCTCCGCTGTCGCCCCCGCCTCCGCTGCCGCCCCCGCCGCTAGTCCTGGCCCTGCTCCGGCGCCCGGCGCTGTTCCTGGTCAAGGATCCCCGACTGGCCGATGAGGTAGCCGAGTTGGGCGCGGCTCTCGCTGCCGAGCGTGGCGGCGAGCTTGGCGATGTGGACGCGGGCGGTGCGGATGTTCATGCCGAGCCGGTCGGCGATCACGGCGTCGGTGTGCCCCTCGACGAGGAGGGCGGCGATGGCCTGCTGCCGGGGGGTGACGCCGCCCCTGGAGGGCCGCTGGACGGCCTGGGGATACATCGGGGTGGCCAGCCGCCAGAGCCGGTCGAAGGTGGTGGTGAAGTAGGTCAGCAGGGCCGGGTGGCGGACCTCCAGGGCCAGTCGGCCGTCCTCGCCGGCGGGGATGAAGGCGACGGCGCCGTCGATGACGATGAGGCGGTCGGTGACCTCGTCGAGCGTGCGGGCCTGCGCGTCGCCCCGCAACTGCTCGTAGCGGGCCAGGACCAGGGGCTGGTGGCGCTGGGTGTGCTGGTAGAGGGTGCGGATGCGGCAGCCGCGGTCCAGCAGGGCCTGGTCGCGGGCCATGGCGACGGCCTGGGCCGTCTCGCCGCGCGGCCCGCTGTAGTGGACGTGGGGCTGGACGCAGAGCACCTCGCTGGTCGCCTCGGACGTCGCCTCCGTGATGGCCTCGTTGATCCGTTCCGTGCCGCTCAGGAGCCGCAGGGAGACGGGCTCCGCTGCGGCGGTGCGGCCGCCGGTGACGCGCATGAGGGGCTCGAACAGCGACGCCAGCCGTTCCTCGCGGCGCCGTTCCTCGGCGATCCGCACGCCCGAGGAGCGCAGCAGCCGGTGCAGGACGAGGGCCGGTGCCACGGGCTCCAGCTGGGCCAGGTCGTCCACGACCGGGTGCAGGAGGCCGAAGGACAGCAGGCAGGGGGCCGCGGTCTCGGCGTCGTCCGTCGTGACGCGTCCGTCGCGCAGGGCCTGCTCGTAGAGGCGCAGGCCCGCGGCGCACAGGTCCTCCACGCCGTGGTGGGGGTGCGGCGGCGCGTTCACTGCGGTTCTCCCTGGTCTTCGGTCGGGTCAGGGCTCCTGCTTGAGGATCCCCGACTGAGCTATGAGGAAGCCGAGTTGGGCGCGGCTGCCACTGCCCAGGGCGGTGGCGAGCTTGGCGATGTGGGCTCGGCAGGTGCGCACGTTCATGCCCAGCCGGCGGGCTATCGCCTCGTCGACGTGTCCCTCGACGAGCAGTTTGGCGATGGAGTGCTGGATCTCCGTGATGCCGTCGGGCGCGGTCTCGTAGGGGGCGCCGGTGGCGAGCGGGACGGCGCGGCCCCACATGAACTCGAAGACCTTGACCAGGTAGCGGACCAGGCCGGGGTGCCGCAGTTCGAGGGCGACCTGGCCGTCGTCCCGGGTGGGGATGAAGGCCACGGTCTCGTCGCAGATGATGAGCCGCTCCACGAGTTCGTCGATGGTGCGGTACTCCACCTTGCCGTCGGTGAACTGGGAGACGTAGGCCAGCGTCTCGGGGCTGTAGCGGGCCGTGTGCTGGTACAGCGTCCGGATGCGGCAGCCGCGGTCGATGAGCGGCCGGTCGCGCTCCAGCCCCTGGACGAGGGTGTGCTCCATGCGGCGACGGCTCGGCTGGACGGTGAGCATCTCGGTCTGGCACTGCGAGGTGGCCAGATCGAGTGCGGCGTTGATCCGGTCGATGCCCTCCAGCACCGTGATCGAGTGCGTGGTCGGCGTCGGCTGGGCGCTGAGGGTCATGAACGGCTCGAAAGCGTCGGCGAGTTCCACCGACAGCCGTCTGCGTCGGGTGATCTCGCGTTCGATCGGGTTGAGCAGCTGGGACAGGGCGATCGAAGGGGGTACCGGGCGCAGCCAGTTCGCGTCGTCGGGGTCCGCGTGGAGCAGGGCGAACTCCATCAGACACGGAGCAGGCTCCACGTCCGCACGGGCTATGCGGCCCGTCCGAAGTGCGTTCCCATAGAGACGGCGACCTTCCTCGCACAGCTCAGTCGACGCATGAGGATGTGTCTGCCTTGTCTCATTTTTCGTCAAATCTCCACCCCCCAGGGTCCTGAACGTGCAGGAACATGATGCATCGATTGTGTGGCCATGACGTGCCCGAATGGGCCATCGTCGTAGTCGACGGGGGAGAGGTGACCTTCAAATGAGGACGAAGCCGACTATGCATAAGAGAATGCTTCGCTCGGCGCTTGCCGCCGCCTTCTCCGCAGCCCTGGCTTTCGGAGCGCTGAGCGGCCTTGCGGGCACGAAGGGCGACGCGGCGGGCGACAGCACCTGGAGTCCGGGCTCCGGCGCCGTCGTCGTGGCCGGCGACAGCACGTGGGTCGCTCCGCGGGACAGCACCTGGGTCGTCACCGCGGCGAACGTGCCGGGCGACAGCACCTGGGTGGCGCCCGCCGACAGCACCTGGGGCGTCCCGGCCGACAGCACGTGGGTCGCCGAGTCATGACCACGCCACCCGACGACCGCTCCTTCCGCCGTGAAATGGCGACCGCCTACCGCTCCGGCTGGCACTTCATCGACCTGGTCACCGCCATCCCCCACAGTGGTGACTCGTTGATGGTGACCGTGTTCGGTGAGCCGGTGGTCGTGACGCGCGACGAGGACGAGGACGTACGGGCCTACCGGTGCCTGCGCAAGCCCCGCGGGGCGCCGCAGCCCGTGCGCTGTGCCATCCGGTACGGAATGATCTTCGTGAACCTGGACCAGCGTGACCACCGGCTGGTGGAGTCCGAGACTCCGCCCCTGAAGACCATCTCAGCCACCCCCCGCAGTGCCTGACGCGATTCCCCCGTCGTAACAGATCGCTCAGGTACTTCCCCCCGCAGCGGGGGGTCCGCGGCCCGAACACCGGGTAGGCGCCGGCAGTTGGGGGGGACCGTGAGGGGATGGGGGGGGGGTTGC
>NZ_JBHVYK010000011.1:0-21478 GCF_042880855.1 Streptomyces sp. NPDC058291 | reverse complement strand
TCCCCCCCACCCCCCCCCGGCCTTGCCGCTATCCCCCCGTCTTAAAAGAGCCCTATGTTACTTCCCCCCGCCGGGGCGACACCGTGACCTGAACACGGTGACGCCGCTGCATTTTGCGGAGACATTTCCGGTTATGCGGCAGGTTGAGCCTTGGCCGGAAATCGACGGGGTCGAATCCGGTCACACGGCCCGCTTCCGTCGCCCGCGCTCCTCACGGCTCCCCCACGGCTCCCTCACACCTTCCCCGCGAAGTCCCCCAGGGCCCCTGTGAAGCCCCTGTGCTCATCAACGGCGCAGCAGCCCCCCACTGCCCGGCCCGGCCGCACCCCACCACGCGGCTCAACCCCGCCCCATCGCCCGGGTCAGCTCGATCTCGATCACCACGCGCGTGGGATTGGGGCCCGGCGTGCGCCCGTAGCGCACGGCGTACCGCCGTACCGCGTCCGCGACCTTCTCGGGCTCCGAGCGGACGAAAGCGCGCCCCTCCAGCGTGGCCCAGCGGCCCCCGTCCACCTGGCACACCGCGACCCGGGCGCCGTCCGGGCCCGCCGCCAGGACGTTGGCCGCCTTCCGGCTGGCCCCGTCGGTGATGATCCGGGCCAGCCGGCTCTCGGGGTCGTACGTCACGCCGACCGGCACCACATGCGGACTGCCGTCCGGGCGTGGTGTGGTCAGCGTGCACAGGTGGCGTTCCTGCCAGAAGGCGAGATACGGCGCGTCCGGGGCGCCCGGGTCCTGCGGGTATGCGGCCATGGTCGGAACTTAGTGCGCCAGGAGGGTCCCACGCGCACCTTGAGCGGAATAGACTCAACTTTGTGTACGCTGACAGAGTCAGTACGGGAGAGCGCTGACGCAAGGAGGAGACAGCGAACGTGGACGCCGAGCTGACCAACCGGAGCCGGGACGCGATCAACGCGGCCAGCAGCAGGGCCGTGTCCCAGGGGCACGCCGACCTCACCCCCGCCCACCTGTTGCTCGCGCTGCTGCAGGGCCAGGACAACGAGAACATCACCGACCTGCTCGCCGCGGTGGACGCCGACCAGGCGGCCGTTCGGGCCGGGGCGGAGAAGGTGCTCGGCTCGCTGCCCAGCGTGACCGGGTCGACCGTCGCGCCCCCACAGCCCAACCGCGACATGCTGGCCGTCGTCGCCGACGCGCAGAGCCGCGCCCGCGACCTCGGGGACGAGTACCTGTCCACCGAGCACCTGCTGCTCGGCGTCGCCGCCAAGGGCGGCCCGGCCGCCGAGGTGCTCACCCGGCAGGGCGCCACCCCGAAGAAGCTGCAGGACGCCTTCCGCAAGGCCCGCGGCGGACGCCGGGTGACCAGCGCCGACCCCGAGGGCCAGTACAAGGCCCTGGAGAAGTTCGGGACGGACTTCACCGCCGCCGCCCGCGAGGGCAAGCTCGACCCGGTGATCGGCCGGGACACCGAGATCCGGCGGGTCGTCCAGGTGCTGTCCCGGCGCACCAAGAACAACCCCGTCCTCATCGGCGAGCCCGGCGTCGGCAAGACGGCCGTCGTCGAGGGGCTCGCCCAGCGGATCGTCAAGGGCGACGTGCCCGAGTCCCTCAAGGACAAGCGGCTCGTCGCGCTCGACCTCGGGGCGATGGTCGCCGGGGCGAAGTACCGGGGCGAGTTCGAGGAGCGGCTGAAGACCGTCCTGGCCGAGATCAAGAACTCCGACGGGCAGATCATCACCTTCATCGACGAGCTGCACACGGTGGTCGGCGCGGGCGCCGGCGGCGACTCCGCCATGGACGCCGGCAACATGCTCAAGCCCATGCTCGCGCGCGGTGAGCTGCGCATGGTCGGCGCGACGACGCTCGACGAGTACCGGGAGCGGATCGAGAAGGACCCGGCGCTGGAGCGGCGCTTCCAGCAGGTGCTGGTGGCCGAGCCGACCGTCGAGGACACCATCGCCATCCTGCGCGGGCTCAAGGGCCGCTACGAGGCCCACCACAAGGTGCAGATCGCGGACGCGGCCCTGGTCGCCGCCGCGACCCTCTCCGACCGCTACATCACCTCCCGCTTCCTCCCCGACAAGGCCATCGACCTCGTCGACGAGGCGGCCTCGCGCCTGCGCATGGAGATCGACTCCTCCCCGGTCGAGATCGACGAGCTCCAGCGCTCCGTCGACCGGCTGAAGATGGAGGAGCTGGCCCTCAGCAAGGAGACCGACGCCGCCTCCCGCGAGCGCCTGGAGAAGCTGCGCCGCGACCTCGCCGACCGGGAGGAGGAGCTGCGGGGCCTGACCGCCCGCTGGGAGAAGGAGAAGCAGTCCCTCAACCGCGTCGGCGAGCTGAAGGAGCGGCTCGACGACCTGCGCGGACAGGCCGAGCGGGCCCAGCGCGACGGCGACTTCGACACCGCCAGCAAGCTGCTCTACGGCGAGATCCCGACCCTGGAGCGCGACCTGGAGGCCGCGTCCGAGGCCGAGGAGGAGGCCGCGAAGGACACCATGGTCAAGGAGGAGGTCGGCTCGGACGACATCGCCGACGTCGTCGCCTCCTGGACCGGCATCCCGGCCGGCCGCCTGCTGGAGGGCGAGACGCAGAAACTGCTGCGCATGGAGGACGAGCTGGGCAAGCGGCTCATCGGCCAGGCGCAGGCGGTCCAGGCGGTCTCCGACGCCGTACGGCGCTCCCGCGCGGGCATCGCCGACCCCGACCGCCCGACCGGCTCCTTCCTCTTCCTCGGCCCCACCGGCGTCGGCAAGACCGAGCTGGCCAAGGCCCTCGCCGACTTCCTCTTCGACGACGAGCGGGCCATGATCCGCATCGACATGTCGGAGTACGGCGAGAAGCACAGCGTCGCCCGTCTGGTCGGCGCGCCCCCCGGCTACATCGGCTACGAGGAGGGCGGCCAGCTCACCGAGGCGGTGCGCAGGCGGCCCTACAGCGTGGTGCTGCTGGACGAGGTGGAGAAGGCCCACCCGGAGGTCTTCGACGTCCTTCTGCAGGTCCTGGACGACGGCCGGCTGACCGACGGGCAGGGCCGCACGGTCGACTTCCGCAACACGATCCTGGTGCTGACGTCCAACCTGGGCAGCCAGTACCTGGTCGACCCGCTGTCCACCGAGGCGGAGAAGAAGGAGCAGGTCCTGGAGGTGGTGAGGGCCTCCTTCAAGCCGGAGTTCCTCAACCGGCTCGACGACCTGGTGGTGTTCTCGGCCCTGAACAAGGAGGAGCTCCGCAGGATCGCCCGCCTCCAGATCGACCGCCTCGCCAAGCGGCTCGCCGAGCGGCGGCTCACCCTGGAGATCACCGACGCGGCCCTGGCCTGGCTCGCCGACGAGGGCAACGACCCGGCGTACGGCGCCCGGCCGCTGCGCCGGCTGGTGCAGACGGCCATCGGCGACCGGCTCGCCAAGGAGATTCTCGCGGGCGAGGTCAAGGACGGCGACACGGTCCGGGTGGACGCGTTCGGCGAGGGCCTGATCGTGGGCCCCGCCACCGGCAAGACCCTGTGACACACCCCCGAGCTCGGACCGTCCGAGCTCGGGCCGCCTCCCCGCCCCTTCGTGCAACAGGCCGGTTCCTGTCAGCTCAGGGCTGACAGGAACCGGCGGGGGTTGCCACCCCCCTCCCCGCATGGGGGAGGATGGCGGGATCCGTACGAAGGGAAAAACACGGTGACCATCGACCCGTCCTCGATTCCGAATTTCGGGGGCCAGCCCGAGCCGCAGCCCCAGGGTGGACCGGCGGGCCCCGTCGTCCCGGATCAGGATCTCGTGAAGCAGCTCCTCGACCAGATGGAGCTGAAGTACGTCGTCGACGACGAGGGAGACCTCGCGGCGCCGTGGGAGGAGTTCCGGACGTACTTCATGTTCCGCGGCGAGGGTGACCAGGCGGTCTACTCGGTGCGGACGTTCTACGACCGGGCCCACAAGATCGACGACAAGGTGCAGCTCCTGGAGTCGATCGACGACTGGAACCGGCGCACCCTGTGGCCCAAGGTGTACACGCACACCCACGACGACGGCACCGTCCGCCTCATCGGCGAGGCGCAGCTGCTGATCGGCGCCGGCGTCAACATCGAGCTGTTCGTCTCCTCGACGGTGAGCTGGGTGCGTGCGGCCATCGAGTTCGACAAGTGGCTGGTGGAACAGCTGGGCCTGGAATCCGAGGTCAACGACGCCGAGGAGAAGCCCGAGGGGGACGACGAGTAGGTCCCCGCGGACCTGCCAGCACCCCACACCGAGAGGCGCCCGCCCACACCCGTGGACGGACGCCTCTCGCGGTCTGTCAGCCCGGGGGCGCCTCGAGGGACCCAGCCGTCCCCACGTCGGCCTCGAGGACGCACGCAAGGAAGGCAAGCGCTCCAGCTTCGAGGACGTCCTGCTGATCTCCGAGGTCGTCTCGATCTCCTCGGCGCGCGAGGACCACGACGACTGCACCGCGAAGTACGGCCGCTACGGAATCCCGATCTACCTGGTCGAGGATCCCTACGCCCAGGAAGTCGTCCTTCACACCCAGCCGACCGCCGCCGGTCACATCGCCGCACCCACCCACAAGTACGGCACGGGCAAGCTCCTCGTCCCCCTGGCCGACGGCCGCACCTTCACCCTCGACCTCGACGAGCCCCCGCGCCCGGAGCCCGACGGAGACACCCGCTGACGAGGGACTCCCCGCCGGCCAGGCCCGTGCCGTCGGCACCGCCCTCGCCGGACGTGGTCGTTCCTGGTCGGGGCAGTCGGCTGGGATGGCCTGGCAGCTGGCGGCCCGGGCACTGGGTACCTTCGCCGCCCGCGCCCGGAAGGCTCGGCGCTCCTCAGGCAAGAGCGGCCGCAAGCGGCGCCGCTGACCCAGGCCGTGCTGACCACGGCCATACACGCAGAGCGCAGCGAGGAGAACCTGACCACGGCGTCCCGGCTGTTCCTCGCCCTGATGAAGCAGGACGGTGGCGCCAGGTCGCTTGTGCTCGCGCTGTCCGAGGTGTTCCCGTGGGTGCGCCACCTGGACGACGAAGAAGTCCGGGAATTCACCGTCGAGCTCCTGGATGCGCTGTCCGACGCCGCTGAGCTGGGCGCCAGGGACGCTGTGCATCGAGCGATCGTCTCGTGGCGGGCAACCGCCCGCATCAACGCAGACCCTGAACAGCTCCGGGGAGCACTCCGTCCGCTCGGTGACGTCGACCTCGGCCCGGTCGAGGTGCACGAGTGAGCCCGAAGAAAGGCGATCGGGTCAGCGTCCCTCCGCTGAGCGGCTGGAACGTCATCCACGGGACAGCGGAGGCCGCGACCGGTTGGGAGGAGCTGTGCCGGGTGGCGTTGCCGAATGCGCACCGCTGTCTGGAGGCCCTTCGCACAGACCCGCTGTCGCGGGCCAACTGGAACCGTCAGCACCAGCTCCGCGGCAGGCATGCCACCAGGGAATGGAAGGGCTCCGAGCTGGAGCAGTGGGAGTACGAGATCACCAGCGACGGCCGGGTTCGTTACCTGATCAGCCCGGCTACCTCGACTGTGATCCTGGTGTACGCCTCCCCGCGACACCCGAAGGACACTGAATAGCCCGAGGACGCCGACCGGATCCGCGCATCTGCGCGGCGCGACCGAACGCACCGTGCGGCCGGGGACGGAATCGGTGGATCGCAGCGGCACCCGCATGCATCATGTTTCGAGGAGAGCGGTCAGGACGACGGCGGGGTCGGCGTCAGGCGGCCCGGCCGGCCACCAGGTGCCCTGGTCCTTGGTGTACGGGTACCACAGACCGTCCCGGCCCAGGCGCAGTTGGGCGTCGCGGCCCTCGACGGTCCAGCGGTTGCGCCAGGAGCGGAGCCGGGGCGGTCTGCCGTCGGCCCAGTCCGCTCGCAGCGCCTCGCGGTCGCGCTCCAGACGAGAGGCGGGTGGGGCCCAAGGGCTTTCCAGCACGTCCAGGGACGCGACGCCGCCGTACCGCCATGCGCGGGTGGCGGCGGCGAGTTCGCGGGGGGTGCGGCCGCAGTTCGAAGCGATGTGGGCGAAGACCTCCAGAGTGTGGTGAGCGGCGGCGAAGCGGACGGCGTCCTGCCATTCGGTGAGCGGGATGGGTGGAATCGTGTCGGCGTGCCGCGTGCCGAGGGCTCCGGCGAGCAGATGGTGCGCACGCATCGCGGTGTCGGCGGCGAGCAGTTCGAGTGCGGCCGGGTCCACGCCGGGCTCCGGGACGGCCGAGTCCACCAGGGCGGGGCCGCGGCCGGCCCGTTCCGGCAGCGGCGGCGGGGCAGGCAGGGACGGCAGGTCGGTGCGTGAGGCGAAGGCGAGCCCTGCGGGATCGCCGGTCCGCGCCGGGGACCCGTTCGGATCCGCTCCTGCCGCCGTTGTCGCAGACACCGCGGCTTCGGCGGAGGCGCGGGCGGTGTTGCGGCGGCCGAGCTCGTCCATCAGTTCCCGCTCGCCGCGCCCCCGCAGGAGCAGCAGCACGAAGGGGTCGCGGTCCAGAAGCCGGGCGACCTGGTAGCAGAGGGCCGCGGCGTGTTTGCAGGGGTAGCCCCAGTCGGGGCAGCTGCACTCGGGGTCGAGGTCCCGTGGGCCGGGCAGCAGCGGGACACCGGCGGCCGCCGCGTCGTCGGCGAGCCCGGCGGGCATCTCGCCGTCCAGCAGTGCGGCGATGTTGGCGGCCCGCTCGGCGATCATGTCGAGGAGCCGGTCCCACTGCTGGTCCGTCAGTTGCTCGACCTGGACCGTGGAACGGTACGGGGTGCGGCGGCTGCCCTGCACCGGGGCGGCAGCCGAGCCGGGGGCGACGGTGACCGGTCCGACCGCGCCGCCGCGCGCGTAGGTCCGACCGCGCGAGAGGCGGCCGGAGTCCAGGGAAGTCTCCTCCAGGGAGCGCAGCCATGCGCGGCCCCACCAGGAGTCGGCGAAGGGCGCGCGGCTGCCCTTGGTCGGCGGGAGTGCCTCGAAGGTACAGACAGCCGACTCGCCCGGCCGGCTACGCCCGGTCATCGTCCCGTCTTTCGCAGTGTGACCAGTTCGGCCAGTTCGCTGTCGCTCAGTTCGCTGAAGGCCGCCTCGCCCGAGCCGAGCACCGAGTCGGCCAGTTCCCGCTTCTGGCGGAGCATCTCGGCGACCCGGTCCTCCACGGTGCCCTCGGCGATCAGCTTGTGCACCTGGACCGGCTGGGTCTGTCCGATCCGATAGGCGCGGTCGGTGGCCTGGTCCTCCACGGCCGGGTTCCACCAGCGGTCGAAGTGGATGACGTGTCCGGCCCGGGTCAGGTTCAGACCGGTCCCGGCGGCCTTGAGGGACAGCAGGAACACCTTCTTCTCGCCGGTCTGGAAGGCGTCGACCATCTCCTCGCGGCGTTTGACCGTGGTGCCTCCGTGCAGGAACAGGGTGTCCACGCCGCGGTCGGCCAGGTGGCGTTCGATCAGCGCGCCCATGGCCACGTACTGGGTGAAGACCAGGGCCGACCCGTCCTCGGCCAGGACGGTGTCCAGGAGTTCGTCCAGGAGTTCCAGTTTCCCCGAGCGGCCCGGGAGCTTGGCGCGCGCGGGTTCCTTCAGGAACTGCGCGGGGTGGTTGCAGATCTGCTTCAGGCCGGTGAGGAGCTTCATCACCAGGCCGCGCCGTGCGATGCCCTGCCTCTCCTCGATCTCGGCCATGAGCTCGCGGACCAGCGCCTCATACAGCGAGACCTGTTCCTTCGTCAGGGACACCGGCTGGTCGGTCTCGGTCTTGGGCGGCAGTTCGGGCGCGATGCCGGGGTCGGACTTGCGCCGGCGCAGCAGGAAGGGGCGGACCAGGGCGGCCAGCCGCCGGGCGGCCTGTTCGTCGCGGTCGCCCTCGACGGCCGTGGCGTAGCGGTCACGGAAGGAGGTGAGCGTGCCGAGCAGGCCGGGGGTGGTCCAGTCGAGCAGTGACCACAGTTCGGACAGGTTGTTCTCGACCGGGGTGCCGGTCAACGCGACCCGTCCCCGGGAGGGGATCCGGCGCAGGGCCTGGGCGGTGAGCGCGTGCGGGTTCTTGACGTGCTGGGCCTCGTCGGCGACGAGCAGGCCCCAGGGCTGCTCGGTGAGGCGTTCGGTATCGCGGCGCATGGTCCCGTAGGTGGTCAGGACGAAGCCGCCGTCCGCTCCGCCGTCGAGGCCGGCCAGGTCACGGCCGGGGCCGTGGAAGCGGCGCACCGGGCTGGTGGGTGCGAAGCGCCGGATCTCGCGCTCCCAGTTGCCGAGCAGCGAGGCGGGGCAGACCACCAGGGTGGGACCGGCGGTGGGTTTCCGTTCCTGGCGACGCAGGTGGAGAGCGATCAGGGTCACGGTCTTGCCCAGGCCCATGTCGTCGGCGAGGCAGCCGCCCAGGCCGAGCGAGGTCATCCGGTGCAGCCAGTTCAGGCCGCGCAGCTGGTAGTCGCGCAGGGTAGCGGCCAGGGCTTTCGGGGGCCCCTGGGACTCGCGCGCCGCGCGGGCCTCGGGGTCGGCGATCCGGGAGCGCAACTCCTCCAGTACGCCGCTCGCGGTGACCGCCACTTGTTCGCCGTCCACCTCCACGCTGCCGGTGAGCGCGGCGCCCAGGGCGTCGATCGGGGTGAGCGGGGCCGTCCTGGACTGCGCGGCCCGGCGCAGCCGGCGGACCAGATCCGGGTCCACGACCACCCACTGGTCGCGCAGCCGCACGATCGGCCGGTGTGCCTGGACCAGCCGCTCCAGTTCCTCTTCGCTGAGTTCCCGGTCTCCGAGCGCGACCCGCCAGCGGAAGTCCAGCAGGCCGCCGGAGGACAGGAACGACTCGGCCGCAGACTGCGTTCCCTGGCGGCGTACGGGTTCCAGGACGCCGGAGGCCGTCAGCTCGCGTACCAGCTCCTTGGGCCAGTGCACGGCGACGCCGGCTGCGGCGAGGCTTTCCGCCGCGTCGCCCAGTAGCGCCTGGGCCTCCTCGTCGGACAGCTCCAGGCCGGCCGGGGCGGCGGAGTCCAGCAGCCGTCCGGCCGGGGGCCAGGCGCGGGCGGCCCGGCGCAGCGTCAGCAGGGTGTCCACCTGGGCCCGTGGGCCGAACAGTTCGGGGGCGGTGGCCCTGCCGGACCACAGGTCCGCGGCGTCGGCGAGAACCGTGGGATCGGCCAGGCTGCGCAGCTGGACCACGGCCCGGAAGGAGTCCGCGGGGTCCAGTTCCAGCCGCAGCGAGACAGCCAGACCCGCGTCGCGGCCGGCGGCGACCTCCGCCGCCCACCCCCGCTGCTCGGGCACGGACTGCGGGGCGCGTACCGCGAACGCCGGTTGGCCGGTCACCTGGCGGGCGGCGGGCGGGCGGGCGAGGGAATCGGCCATGGCATCCAGGAAGGCCCGCAGCAGTGGCTCGGCTGCCGGAAGCGCGAGGGGGGAGACCCCAGGGACCGCGACCGCGCGGGCCTGAGGAGGCATGGCGGCGGCAAGGGTGGCCAGCCGCTCATGGTCCTCGGTGTCCAGTGGGCCGACCCGCCAGGCGTCGAATCCTTCGGGCGACACCCCGGGCAGCATCCGGCCCCGGGCGAGGAGACGCAGCCCCAGCAGGGCCGCTGTGCCCCAGAACGCGGTACCGGCCGATGCCCGCCCGCTGCCGTCCGCGCCGAGTGCCCGGCAGCGGGTCAGCAGCGGCAGCGCCTGCTCCACCGGCAGCAGCACGGCGACCACCCGCGCCCGGCGCACGGACGAACCGTGCGGCCGGACCACGGTGAGTTCCTCGGGTTCCACCCCGAGGTCCGGTGGCTTGCTCCCGGGCGTCCAGAACGCCATCCGTCCCGTCCGGGGCGGGTCCGCGGGAAGGAACACCGCCTCGCCCAGGGCGAGGCGGGTCCGCGGGAAGGAACACCGCCTCGCCCAGGGCGAGCTCGGGCAACCCGGCAAACATCCGTTCCCGGCCCGGAGCCGCCGACTCGGACTCCGCCGACGGGTAAACCTTCGCCACCACACCCACTCCTGGCCAGGTTCCTGCACATGTTCGGGAGGGCGCTGACAGCCCACGAGCCCTCGGCGGGTCAAGGCTATCCGCGCGGACGGACAGGAAGCGCCCGAAGTGTTTCGCCCGCTCGGCGCAGTTCGGAAAGATGTCGCCGGCACCCGCCGGGGACCGGCGCCACCCCTTCGCGATGGCAGCCCGTTACCGGTGCCGGAATCCGGCTCCCCCTGAGGAAACCCTTGGCCGTGACCGTCGAGCCCAGGCCGACCTACCAGTTGAAGATCGTCCTGCGAGACACCAGTCCGCCGGTCTGGCGCCGGGTCACCCTGCCCGCCGACACCTCGCTCGGCTGCCTGCACGACATCATCCAAGTGTGCTTCGGCTGGGACGACTCGCACCTGCACTCCTTCACCGAACCCGCCTCAAACCGCCAGTTCGTCGGCTTCGAAGCACCGCTGGACCGCGTTCCTTTCCGCGACTCCGACGAGGAGTCCGTGACCGTGGCCGAGGTGCTGCCCTGCGAAGGCGGCCGGCTGGAGTACACCTACGACTTCGGCGACGCCTGGCGGCACCGGATCACGCTGGAGAAGATCCTCCCCGCGTCCACGCCCGACCGGCGCGTCCGCTGCACCGGGGGTCGCCGCGCCATGCCCTGTGCCGAGGACATCGGGGCGGACAGGGAGTCCGTCCCGGTGCGACCCGTCTCCTTGGCACCGCGCGCGGATCTCGCCGCGGCCGCCCGGCAGGTACCGCTGATCGCCTCCGCCCTGCGCCTGGCCCACTGGTGCCAGGGCGGACGAGCCGTCACTTCCCGGGGCGTGCTCAAGCCCGCGCTGGGCCGCCAGGCCCTCCAGGAACTCGCCTGGACCAGGAGGGGACTTGGTTCTGCCGCTCCTCGAACAGGCAGCCGACGATCTGTGGCGCTGAGACCACCCCGCCACCGGGACCCGTTCTGGATGCGGTGGGGCGGCTTCTGAGCGCTAGGGACAAGGCGCTGGCCAAGCGGCTGCGCAGGTCCGCGACCAAAGTCGGATCCCGGCATCGAGGATGAGGCACCGACGGGCTGAACGCTACGCGACGCTGAGGCCGACAGAGGCTGTGCTGGATCCGCTCGAGGTCGGTCAGCTCTCGTAGTGGTAGCGGCACTGTGCGATCAGGGCGCGAATGCCTTGTGGAGCCGTTCCGTCGCGTCCGCCAGCACCTCGCCGCGTTTGCAGAACGCGAACCGTACGAAGGGGGCACCCTCGTCGCGGTGGTCGTAGAAGACCGCGTTCGGGATGGCGACGACACCCGCCCGCTCGGGGAGGGCGCGGCAGAAGGCGAAGCCGTCGGACTCGCCGAGCGGCCGGATGTCGGTGGTGACGAAGTACGTGCCCGCCGGCCGGAACACCTTGAAGCCCGCCTGCTCCAGCCCGTCCGCGAGCAGTTCCCTCTTGCTCCGCATGTCGGCGCGGAACTCCTCGAAATAGCTGTCCGGCAGGCGCAGGGCCTCCGCGACCGCGTACTGGAAGGGCCCGGAGGCGACGTACGTCAGGTATTGCTTGGCGGAACGGACGGCGGTCACGAGTTCTGCGGCGCCGGTGACCCAGCCGACCTTCCAGCCGGTGAAGGAGAACGTCTTGCCGGCCGAGCCGATGGTGACCGTGCGCTCGCGCATGCCGGGCAGCGTGGCGAGGGGCACGTGCTCGGCGTCGTCGAAGACCAGGTGCTCGTACACCTCGTCGGTCACCACGAGCAGGTTCCGCTCCACCGCCAGCTCGGCGATCGCCGCCAGCTCCTCGCGGGTGAGGACCGTGCCGGTCGGGTTGTGCGGGGTGTTGATCAGCAGCAGCCGGGTGCGGTCGGTGACCGCGTCCCGCAGTTCGTCCAGGTCGAGGCGGAACCGGGCGCGCTCGGGGTCCGGGCGCAGGGTGACCGGCACGCGCGTGGCGCCGGCCATGGCGATGCAGGCCGCGTAGGAGTCGTAGTACGGCTCGAGGGCGATCACCTCGTCGCCGGGTTCCAGCAGGGCGAGGAGCGCGGCGGCGATGGCCTCCGTGGCGCCCGCGGTGACCAGGACCTCCGTGTCCGGGTCGAAGGCCAGGCCGTAGCGGCGGCGCTGGTGCTCGGCGATCGCCGTGCGCAGCTCGGGGACGCCCGGACCCGGCGGGTACTGGTTGCCGCGCCCGTCCCGCAGCGCCCGCACGGCCGCCTCGCGGATCTCCTCGGGGCCGTCCGTGTCGGGGAAGCCCTGGCCCAGGTTGATCGCGCCGGTCGCCGCCGCCAGGGCGGACATCTCGGCGAAGATCGTCGTCCCGAACTCGGCGAGGCGGCGGTTGAGCAAGGGGCGCGCGGTGGAGGTCATGGGCGTCATCCTGCGCCGAAGCCCGGCGGTTCCTCAACTCACCGTCCCGGCCGGCGCGAGGAACGCGGAGGCGGGGGACCCGGTCGGCAGACGGCCCCGACCTGCCGTTCTGTGCAGGTCAGAGGCTTCTCGCGGGGGAGAACCCTCTGAAGTTGCTCAACTCTGCTTTGGCTGGTCAGCCGGACGGGCATCCCCCGTTCACGTGGCGCTCAGGCACCGCGCGAGGCGCCCACGGGGGGTTGCTTCGGGGGACTCGGAAGGAGGGTGACGCCATGGTCTTCGGCATCATCCTGGCGGTGATCGCGATCGTGCTCGTGGCGGCCCTGTTCGCCAACGCCCGCAAGGGCGGCGCCGCCAAGGCGCACCGTGGCCGCTCGCGCGGCTCGTCCGGCGGCGGGGCCGCCGCCGGCAGCTGGTGGGCCGGTTCGGGGGACGGCGGCTCCGGCGGGGGCCACCACGGGGGGCACCACGGAGGCCACTCCTGCGGCGGGGGGTCGTCCTGCGGAGGCGGGTCCTCCTGCGGGGGCGGATCCTCCTGCGGAGGAGGCGGCGGATGCGGCGGATCCAGCTGACACGGGGCAGCTGAGCTCCCCGGGGGGAGCCGTGTCCGGACCGCGGGGCCCGCACCGACCACGGGCCCCGCGGTCGCACCATGCCGCGGACGGCGAGTGCGCCGTCGTGGGCGAGGGCCAGGACGGATGCGCCGCGGACGGCGAGTGCGCCGTCGAGGGCGAGGGCGAGGTCGAGGTCGAGGGCCGAGGCGGATGCGCCGCGGACGGCGAGTGCGCCGTCGAGGGCGAGGGCGAGGGCGAGGGCCGGGGCGGATGTGCCCCGGACGGCGGATGCGGCCGCAGGCGGCGGATGCGCATACCCCCGGGCGGGGCTTTCACTCGGGGCGCGCGGCAGCACGGCACATCACCGGGCGTACGCCAAAGTTGAACAATTGAGCTGTGTAGCCCCCCGAGGGATGGAAACCCCACGAAGTTGGGTAAAAACGCTGTGGCGGCACCACAGTTCATGATTCCCTCTACACCACCGACGCAGCCCCTCGGACCCTCTTCGGACGTCCCGAGCGGACGACACTCACAGACCGGGCTGACCGGGGCCGTCTCCCGGTGTCGTCCTGGGTGCGCCGGACCCACCGCCTCTTCTTTGCTTCTCCGCGGAGCCGACCCATGCTCACGACCCTGAACACCTCCTACACCGACACGCGCGCGGCCGATCTCGCCTGGGCCCTGGGGCGCGAGCCGCTGCCCGCCCTCGCCACTCTCGATTTGGAACTGTCCGCTGCCAAGCTGCAGTTGAGACTGCTCGGCGCATCGCACCAGGTGCTGCTGGAGGAGGAGCAGGGCTGTTGTTCGGAGACGGTGGCCTGCCTCCCCGGCAGCAGCACCCCCCTTCCGCTGGGCGTCGCCAAGCGGGTGGGCGACTGGGAGTACGAGTTCGCCGCGCACGTCGAGGTGCTGTCGCCGGGCCGGTTCGCGGTCCGCGCCCAGGAACTCCTGGCCCTCGTCTCCGAACATCCGCACGGCCTCGCCGGCGTCTTCCCCGGCAGCCCGCACGCCTTCACCGCGCTGCTCGCCCAGCGGCAGGAGGGCCAGGTGCAGTGGCGCACCTGGCACGCCTACCCGC
This sequence comes from Streptomyces sp. NPDC058291, assembly GCF_042880855.1. NCBI lineage: Bacteria > Bacillati > Actinomycetota > Actinomycetes > Kitasatosporales > Streptomycetaceae > Streptomyces > Streptomyces sp. NPDC058291. Next base: position 7,648 of record NZ_JBHVYK010000011.1, on the reverse strand, counting down.
AGGACGGCCAGTTGGTGGCGACGCGCACGAGGGTCGGGATCCGGACCGGGGCGGACGTCCGCGTCCCGTTGTCGGCGACCTAAACGCACGGAGCCGCAACCAGTCCCCAGTTCCACACGTGTGGGTGACGAAGGGTGCACGTGTCGTCACGTAACGTCGCAGTCGTGATCGAACCGCACGCACCAGCCCCACCCGGCGCCCCGCCGCCCTGGCGGGGCCCCGCGCGGCTTCCCGTCCGGCCGGACACCGGGCGGTTCCTGGTCCTCGCGTGCGTCTTCGTCTGCGCGGCCTGCGGCCTCGTCTACGAACTCGAACTCGTCGCGCTCGCCTCCTACTTGATGGGCGACTCCGTCACCCAGGCCTCCGTGGTGCTGTCCGTCATGGTCTTCGCGATGGGCATCGGCTCCCTCGCCGCCAAACGGCTGCGCCGGTTCGCCGCGGCCGGCTTCGGCGCCCTGGAGGCGACCCTCGCGCTGGTCGGCGGCTGCAGCGCCCTGGCCCTGCACGCGGTGTTCGCGTGGACGGGCGCCTGGGGCGGTCCGTGGGCCGACGGCCCCCGTGTCCTGCTCGTCGCGTTCTCCCTGGCCATCGGCCTGCTCATCGGCGCCGAGGTGCCGCTCCTGATGGAACTCATCCAGCGCATCCGCCGCCAGGACGCGGGCGGCGCGGTGGCCGACCTGTTCGCCGCGGACTACGTGGGCGCGCTCGTGGGCGGCCTCGCCTTTCCCTTCCTGCTGCTGCCGTTCCTGGGCCAGTTGACGAGCTCCCTGCTGACCGGCGCGGTCAACGTCGTGGCGGGGGCCGCCCTGGTGCTGGGCCTGTTCCGCCGCGACCTCACCTGCCGCGCCCGCTGCCTCCTGCTCGTCGCCAACATCACCGTCCTCGGCGTCCTCGCCTCCGCCGCCGTCCTCGTCGACGACTTCGAACGGGCGGCCCGGCAGGCGGTCTACGGCGACGGCGTACGGGTGGCGGTGCAGACCGGCGTGCAGGAGATCGTCCTCACCGGCGGCGCCGACGGCCGCCCCCTCGACCTGTACCTCGACGGCCGTCTGCGCGTCGGCGGCCGCGAGGAGCGGCGCTACCACGAGGCGCTGGTCCATCCCGCGATGAACGGCTCCCACGCGCGCGTGCTGATCCTCGGCGGCGGCGACGGCCTGGCCGCCCGCGAGGTCCTCGCCCACCCCGACGTCCGCCGCGTCGACGTCGTCGAGCTCGACCCCGCCCTGATCCGGCTGGCCCGCACCGACCCGGCCCTGTCCGGCCTCAACGGGCACTCCTACCGCGACCCACGCGTCCACGTCACCGCCGCGGACGCTTTCCCGTGGCTGCGCGAGGCGCCCCCGGCGACGTACGACGTGGTCGTGGCGGACCTGCCCGACCCGGGCATCACGGCCAGCACCAAGCTGTACTCCCAGGAGTTCTACGGTCTCGCCCGGCGCGTCCTGGCCCCCGGCGGACGCCTCGTGGTGCACGCGGGCCCGGTCGCGACCCGCCCCCGCGTGTTCTGGACGGTCGAGGCGACGCTGCGCGCGGCCGGCCTGCGCACGGCCCCCTACCGGGTGGACGGCCGCGCCGCCGGCTTCACCGCGGGCCCCGACCGCACCGCCGACGCCGCCCGCGCGCCCCGCGACTGGGGTTTCGTCCTGGCCGCCGCCGACACCCGCCCGCGGCTGCGGCTCGACCCGCGCGAGAGGCCCCTGCGCACCCTGACCCAGGCGGCCCTGGCGGCTGACGCGCGGGCGGCGCAAGGGACGCGGGTGACGGGAGCACGGGCGTCGACGTTGGTGCATCCGCGCTACTGACGGCGCCGCCCCGCGCCACCGACGACGCGCCCCTGCTCCTGACGGCGGGCCGCCCGCAGAGCGGCGGGCGCGTACCACCGGCCGGAGCGCGGTGCGGGGGAATCCCGGTTTCGCCGGGTGCTTTCCGGTGCTCGCTGGGTAGGCTCCGCACTCATGGAGCATGAGGTGTTCGTTCCGGTTCCGGCCGAGCGGCTGACGGCGGCCCTCGCCGATCCCGCGCAGGTGGCCCGGGCGGTCCCCGGCCTCCAGCAGGACGCCGGCACCGAGCCCGTGGCGGGGCGGCTCAAGCTGCGGATCGGCGGCCACACCATCACCTACCGGGGCGCCGTACGCGTCGCGCCCCGCGAGGACGGCGGCTACGCCGTGGAGGGCGACGCCACCGAGGCCCGGGGCGGCGGTTCGGTGAAACTCGCCCTCACGCTGCGGCTGCGCGAGGCCGACGGCGGTGCGACGCTGCGCTTCGAGGGGACGGCCTCGGCCGACGGCCGGGTCACGGAGCTGCCGTCGGGGGCCGTCGAATCGGCGGTCGCCCGCCTGCTGAACCGCTTCGCGGGCAACCTGGGAGCGGCGACCGCCCGAGAAGCCGAGGACGCGCCGGGAGCCAGGACGACGCCGGCCCCCGAGCCGACCGCCGCTCCGCAGGACGACACGACCGGCGGGCCCGCCGGACACAGCGGGACGGACGACGCCGACGCCGACACCGGTGCCGACGCCGAACATGCCGACGGTCCCGCCGTTCGGGAGAACCCGGACGCTCCGGTCGCCCCCGACGCCCCGGCGGACCCGGGCGATCTGGACGACGTCGACGAACCCGCCGTCCAGGAGGGCGTCTTCGAGGCGGAGGTGCCCCCGTCCGGGCTGGACGGCCTCGCCGGTCCCGGGGAACCGCCCGCCGAGGCCGCGCACGCGCGCCGCACGATGATCGGCCGCAGCGCCGAGGAGGTGGACCACGCTCCTCCGCGCGGGCGTTACGCGCCCGTCCCGGCCCCGCAGACCGTCATGCCCAACAGCACGCTGCGCTGGGCCGCTCCGGCTGCCGCACTGGTGGTCGCGTCGGCGATCGTGGTCGGCAGGGCGCTGCGCCGGCGAGGCTGAGGAACCGGTGGGCGGCCCGTACGACGGCCTGTTCCGGGGCTTCGGGGGCCTGTCCGGCGGCCGGGCGGGCTTCTCCGCGGCGGCCGCCGCCGCTTCTCGGCCCCCTGCTCCGCCGACCCTCCGCGGAGTCCCAGTAGGGTCGTCCCGTGAGTGACGAAGACATCACGCTGACCGCGGGTGACGCGGAGGTGACCGTGCAGCCGGGCAACGGCGGCCGGGTCGGAGGGCTGCGCGTCGGCGGCCTCGAACTCCTGCGCCAGGGCGAGCGGTTCGGCTGCTTCCCGATGGTCCCCTGGTGCGGACGGATCCGCGACGGCCGCTTCCGGGACGGCGTGGCCGTCCGCCAGATGCCGCTCAACGCCGCGCCGAACGCCATCCACGGCACCGCCCGCGACGGCGCCTGGAAGGTGGCGCGGCGCACGGCCGACGAGGTGGTGCTGACGTACGCGCTGGTGGAGCCCTGGCCCTACCCGGGTCTGGTCACCCAGGTGATCGGGCTGGCCGAGGACGAGCTGCGGATCGCGATGTCGGTGGAGGCCCTCGACTCGTCGTTCCCGGCGCAGATCGGCTGGCACCCGTGGTTCAACCGGAACCTCGGCGGCCGCGGCGGAGGGGATGGAGGGGACGGCCAGGACGTGCGGATCTCCTTCGACCCGGCCTGGCAGGAGGAGCGCGGCGACGACCATCTGCCGACCGGCAACCGCGTCGACCCCCGGCCGGGTCCCTGGGACGACTGCTTCGGCATGCCCGGCGGCGTCGACGTCACCCTCACCTGGCCCGGTCAGCTGGAGCTGAAGGTGACCAGCCGCGAGGAGTGGGTCGTCGTCTACGACGAGCAGGAGGCCGCCGTGTGCGTGGAGCCCCAGACCGGGCCGCCGGACGGGCTGAACACGCTTCCGCGCCTGGTCACCCCGTTGGAGCCGCTGGAGGCGGAGACCACCTGGTCCTGGACCCGCCTCTGAGAGCCGCCTCTAAGCTGAGGGGCATGACGGACACACGTGGCGCGCTGCTGCAGCAGATCAAGGACAAGGCCGTGGTGCACGGCAAGGTGACCCTGTCGTCGGGTCTGGAGGCGGACTACTACGTGGACCTCCGCCGCGTCACCCTCGACGGGGAGGCCGCCCCGCTGGTGGGTCAGGTGCTGCTCGACCTGACCGCGGAGCTCGAGTTCGACGCCGTCGGCGGGCTCACCATGGGCGCCGACCCCGTCGCCGGCGCCATGCTGCACGCGGCCGCCGCGCGCGGGCGCAAGCTCGACGCCTTCGTCGTGCGCAAGGCGGCGAAGGCGCACGGCCTGCAGCGGCGGGTCGAGGGCCCGGAGATCAAGGGCCGCCGGGTCCTCGTCGTGGAGGACACCTCGACCACCGGCGGCTCGCCCCTCACCGCCGTCGAGGCCGTGCGCGAGGCGGGCGCCGAGGTGGTGGCCGTGGCGACCATCGTGGACCGGGCCACCGGCGCCGACCAGAAGATCCGCGAGGGCGCGGGCGTCCCGTACCTGTTCGCCTTCTCGAAGGACGAGCTGGGTCTGGACTGACCCGCGCCTTTCGCGCCGGGCCTTCACGGGCTCTTCGGGCTTCCCTCCCCACCCGGCCTTGCACGGGCCCTCCGGCCCTCCCTCCCCACCCGGCCTGCACGGGCCCTCCGGCCTTCCCCTCCCCCTCTTCGACCCGGCTGTGACCGGTACGCGGACCAGGCATGGACCGTTCGCGCATCTCTGGAAAGATGGGGCCGACGACGACGTCGAACCCAAGGTCTAGGTCAGGGCCGCAGCACGCATATCGTCAACCCGCACAATCAAGGAGCGGACAGATGCCCATCGCAACCCCCGAGGTCTACAACGAGATGCTCGACCGGGCGAAGGCAGGCAAGTTCGCCTACCCGGCCATCAACGTCACCTCGACGCAGACCCTGCACGCGGCGCTGCGCGGCTTCGCCGAGGCGGAGAGCGACGGCATCATCCAGATCTCCACGGGTGGCGCCGAGTTCCTGGGCGGCCAGTACAGCAAGGACATGGTGACGGGTTCGGTCGCCCTCGCCGAGTTCGCGCACATCGTCGCCGAGAAGTACCCGGTCACCGTCGCCCTGCACACGGACCACTGCCCCAAGGACAAGCTGGACGGCTACGTACGTCCGCTGCTCGCGGTCTCCGAGGAGCGCGTGAAGGCCGGCCGCAACCCGCTGTTCCAGTCGCACATGTGGGACGGCTCCGCCGAGACCCTCGCCGACAACCTCGCCATCGCGCAGGAGCTGCTCGCCCGCGCCGCCGCAGCGAAGATCATCCTCGAGGTGGAGATCACCCCGACCGGCGGCGAGGAGGACGGCGTCTCGCACGAGATCAACGACTCCCTGTACACGACGGTCGACGACGCGGTGCGCACCGTCGAGGCGCTCGGCCTCGGCGAGAAGGGCCGCTACCTGCTGGCCGCGTCCTTCGGCAACGTCCACGGCGTGTACAAGCCGGGCAACGTGGTGCTCCGTCCCGACCTGCTCAAGGAGCTGAACGAGGGCGTCGCCGCGAAGTACGGCAAGCCGGCCGGTTCGCAGCCGTTCGACTTCGTCTTCCACGGCGGTTCCGGCTCCACGGCGGAGGAGATCGCGACCGCGCTGGACAACGGCGTCGTCAAGATGAACCTCGACACGGACACGCAGTACGCCTTCACGCGGCCCGTCGCCGACCACATGTTCAAGAACTACGACGGCGTCCTGAAGGTCGACGGCGAGGTCGGCTCCAAGAAGACCTACGACCCGCGGACCTGGGGCAAGCTGGCCGAGGCGGGCATGGCCGCGCGCGTCGTGGAGGCCACGCAGCACCTGCGTTCGGCGGGCCAGAAGATCAAGTAGGCCTCCCGGGGCCGGGCGGCCCTGGGAGTACTACGGGTATGAGCGAGCCCGGCGCCTGTCTACGGCGCCGGGCTCGCTGTATACCTGGGGGCATGCCCGATGTCCGGCTGGCCTCGTCCCAGGGCAAGTGGATCCTGTTCACCACCGTGCTCGGCTCCAGCATGGCCCTGCTCGACTCGACCGTCGTCAACGTGGCGCTCCCGCGCATCGGCCGCGACCTGGACGCCGACCTCGCCGTCCTGCAGTGGACGGTCAACGCGTATCTGCTGACGCTGGCCGGCCTGATCCTGCTCGGCGGCTCGCTGGGGGACCGCTACGGGCGGCGGAAGGTGTTCGTGATCGGGGTGGTGTGGTTCGCCGCCGCCTCGCTGCTGTGCGGGCTCGCCCCGAGCGCCGGGGTGCTGGTCGCCGCCCGCGCCCTGCAGGGGGTCGGCGGCGCGCTCCTCACGCCGGGCTCCCTGGCGCTCATCCAGGCGTCCTTCCACTCCGAGGACCGGGGGCGCGCGGTGGGGTTGTGGTCCGGGTTCGGCGGCATCGGGGCGGCCGTGGGGCCGTTCATGGGCGGCTGGCTGGTCGACGGCCCGGGCTGGCGGTGGGTGTTCTGGCTGAACGTGCCGCTGGCGCTGGTGTGCGTGCCGGTGGCACTGCGGCACGTGCCCGAGTCCTCCGGGGCCGCCGCCCGTGTGCGCGACGGCCGCGGCGAGGTCGGCGGTGCCGGCGGCGGGGTCGGCGGTGCCGGCGGCCAGGTCCGTGGTGGCATCGGCGGCCGTGGGGGCGCGAGCGGGAAGGGACGCGCGGGTGCCGGCTTCGACGCGCTGGGCGCCTTCCTGGGCGCGCTGGCGCTCGCCCTGGTCACGTACGCCCTGATCGAGGCCGGAAGCGGGCCCCCTGCGGTGGTGGCGGGGACGGCGGTCGCGGGCGTGGCGGCCGGGGCGGCCTTCGTGGCGGTCGAGCGTCGCCGCCCGGACCCGATGCTGCCGCTCGACATCTTCGCCTCCCGCCAGTTCACGGCCGTCAACCTGGTCACCCTGTGCGTGTACGCGGCCTTCGGCGGCTTCTTCTTCCTGTGCGCGGTCCAGCTCCAGGTCGTGGCCGGCTGGTCCGCCCTCGGCGCGGGCACCGCGCTGCTGCCGACGACCGTGTTGATGCTGCTGTTGTCCGCCCGCTCCGGCGAACTGGCCGAGCGGATCGGGCCGCGGATCCCGCTCACCGTCGGCCCGTTGCTGTGCGCCGCCGGGATGCTGCTGATGCTGCGGGTGGGGCCGGAAGCGTCCTACGCCGGCGACGTCCTGCCAGGCGTCCTGGTCCTCGGCGTGGGCATGGTCGCGCTGGTCGCTCCCCTGACCGCGACCGTCCTGGCCTCGGTGGACGTCAGCCGGGCGGGCATCGCCAGCGGCGTCAACAACGCGGCGGCCAGGGCGGCGGGGCTGGTCGCGGTCGCCGCGCTGCCCCTGCTCACCGGCATGGGCCCGGAGGCCTACCGCTCGGCCCCGGCCTTCGACGACGCGTTCCGCAAGGCGATGGTGCTGTGCGCGGCGGTGCTGGCGCTGGGCGCGGTGATCGCCTTCACGACCGTGCGCCGACCGCCCCCGGACTGCCGTCGGCCCGAATGCCGCACCCACGGCAGCGTCCTGGCGCCGCCCCTGGAGGGCGAACGGGCGAAGGGCCGCCTGACGTAGCCGACCGACACCGCCCGGCCCCGGCCCCGGCCCCGGTCCCGCCCCGGCCCCGGTCCCGACACCGCCCCCTCGGTCCGGACACTGCCCCCTCGCCGGTCCCGGTCCCGCCGCGGTCCCGCCCCGGTCCCGGTCCCGCCGCGGTCCCGCCCCGGTCCCGGTCCCGCCGCGGTCCCGCCCCAGTCCCGGTCCCGCCCCGGTCCCGCCCCGGTCCCGGTCCCGCCCCGGTCCCGC
>NZ_JBHVYK010000010.1:130505-133996 GCF_042880855.1 Streptomyces sp. NPDC058291 | reverse complement strand
CCAGCCGGGCCTGCGCCCCGTCGTGCAGATCGCGCTCGATGCGCCGCAGATCGGCGGCCGCCGTGTCGACCACCACCCCGCGGTCCGACTCCAGCTCGGCGATCCGCCGCTCCAACTCGTCGGAGGGGGACAGCAGCCCCCGCACCATCGCCCGGTCCGCGTTCGTCAGCCCCCGCGCCAGATACGGCAGCACCGGCCACAGCACGAACAGCGACGGGACGACCACGACGAACGTCAGGATCCCCCAGGGCAGCCGGATCACGTCGTACAGCACCGTGCGCCAGGCCACCGGGTCCTTCAGCGCCAGCCACATCCGCGGGAGCAGACCGCCCGCCCTGCGCAGCGGCAGCGGACTCGGCTCGTCGACGCGCACCCCGAGCAGCCTGCGGGCCCGCCCCCGCTCGAACCGGCCCATCAGCCGCGCCCCGGTCAGCCCCAGCGTCAGCAACGGGAATCCCACCACCGTGACGGTTATCGCGGCCCCGGTCACGATCACCGCCATCACATAGACGAACCCGAGCAACGACATCGGCAGATTCGTCAGAAGGTGTGCGATCTCCCTCCAGGTCTGCGGGTCGTAGGCGAAACGGACCGGGGGCGGACGATCGTCGTCGTACCCCGCGCCCCCCGGACCGGACGTACCCGGTCGGACGGCGGAGTGGCTGGCGGAAGCGGTCATACGGCTCAGCCTGCCGTCCCGCACGGCGCCGCGCCATGAGGTCTGCTGCCTTCCTCGGGCGGGGGAAAACCCCCGCCCCGCGTCCCGAGCCGTGACGGGCTGCTTACTGTCTCTTTATCAGGGCCTAGACTCCCGTGCGTACAGATCGTCGAACGAGCCGGTCTCCGCGGAAGCTGCCGAGGAGACCGCGTAGAGGCCGAGGTCAGGGAGCGAGGGGACGGACGTGCGGGAACCGACCGTCGATATCGCGGCGGACGTCGCCGCGGACTACTTCCAGTCCTATTCCGTCGTCGGGCTGCTCGCCGTCGTCGGCGTGCTGTTCGTCGCCGTCGCCTTCGGCGCCGGACGCCTGCTGCGCCCGGTGGTCCCGACCCCGGAGAAGCTCCTGACCTACGAGTGCGGCGTCGACCCGGTCGGCGAGGGCTGGGCCCACACCCAGGTCCGCTACTACGTCTACGCCTTCCTGTACGTGATCTTCGCGGTCGACTCGATCTTCCTCTTCCCGTGGGCGACGGTCTTCGCGGCCCCCGGCTACGGCGCGGCCACGCTCGTGGAGATGTTCGTCTTCCTCGGCTTCCTGGCCGTGGGCCTGCTGTACGCCTACAAGAAGGGCGTCCTGACATGGACGTGACGCCGGAAGCCAACCCGTCGCCGGCCGGCCTGCCTGACGCGACGCCGGAGCAGCCGCCCTCGGCGCCCGTGTTCCTGCCCGAGCCCAAGCGACTGGGCGCCCTGGCCCGCCTCGCCCCCGAGCCCATGAAGGTGGTCCTCAACTGGGGCCGCCGCTACTCGCTCTGGGTCTTCAACTTCGGCCTGGCCTGCTGCGCGATCGAGTTCATCGCCGCGTCGATGGCCCGCCACGACTTCATCCGCCTCGGCGTCATCCCCTTCGCTCCGGGCCCGCGCCAGGCGGACCTCATGGTCGTCTCCGGCACCGTCACGGACAAGATGGCCCCGGCGGTCAAGCGTCTCTACGAGCAGATGCCCGAGCCGAAGTACGTCATCTCCTTCGGCGCGTGCAGCAACTGCGGCGGCCCCTACTGGGACTCGTACTCCGTGACGAAGGGCGTCGACCAGATCATCCCCGTGGACGTGTACGTGCCGGGCTGCCCGCCGCGCCCCGAAGCGCTGCTCCAGGGCATCCTCAAGCTCCAGGAGAAGATCGCACGGGAGTCGCTGGACGAGCGGTACGGCACGACCGCGCCCCGCCCGTCCCCGGCGGCCCTCCAGAGCGGCCTGATGAGCCCCCCGCCCACCCCCTCCGCAGAGCCCGCGTCGCCCGAGCCCGCGTCGCCCGAACCCGCGTCACCCGAACCCGCGAAGTCCGAACCTCGCACCGTCGAGCCCGAGTCGGGTACGTCCGAGGAGGGGCGATGAGCACGGTCGGCTGGCTGCCCGCCCCCGCCGAGGAACTCTTCGGTCCGCAGGCCACGGCCGAGGAGTCCTACGACGTCCTGACCGTCGACGTCCCCCCGGGCTCCTGGACCGACGCCCTGCGCGTGGCCCGAGACCGCCTTTCCTGCAGCTACTTCGACTGGCTGAGCGCGGTCGACGAACCCGGCACGGGCTTCCGCGTCTCCGCCCACGTCGTAGCCCTGTCCCCGGTCCGCCGCCTCCTCGTGCGCACGACGATCCCGCACGAGACGCCGGCCCTCGCCACCGCCGTCGACGTCTACGCCGGCGCCGCCTGGCATGAACGCGAGACGCACGAGATGTTCGGCGTCGCCTTCGAGGGCCACCCCGCTCTCGACCACCTCCTCCTCCCGGAGACCTTCGAGGGTCACCCCCTGCGCAAGGACTTCGTCCTGGCGGCCCGCGTCGCCAAGGCGTGGCCCGGCGCGAAGGAACCCGGCGAGTCCGAGCACGGCGGACCCAAGCGGCGCCAGATGCTCCCCCCGGGCGTGCCCGACCCCAACGAATGGGGCCCCCTGAAGGGCCAGCTCCCCCCGGCCCCGACCCGACCGGCCCGCACCGCGGCCGGCCGCGCGACCGGCGAGCGCCCGGCCCGCCCCGCAGCCGACCGCCCGGTGCGCCGAGCCCGCACAACAGCTGAAGGCTCGGCAAGCCAGACCCCGGCGCCCGCGACGACACCCACCGGCACACCCCGCCGCACCCGAACCGCCGACGCCGGCTCGGCCTCCCAGCGAGCCCAGACCCCGGAACCGACGGGAGCACCGGATCCGACTGGGGCATCGGATCCGACTGGGGCATCGGAGTCGACGGGGACACTGACGTCCACAGGAACGCCGGGTCCGACGAAGCCGGCGACGGCAGCGCCAGGCCCAGACGCGCTCGGCGCTGCGGAGGTGACGGAAGCCCCCGGGGACACAGCAGCCACCAGAGCCACAGCAGCCGCCGAAGGCGCAGAGGCCGCAGAGACCACGGGAGCAACGGCCGCCCCGGGAGCCCCGGGAGCCCCGGGAGCCCCGGGAGCCCCGGCAACCCCAGAAGGCACAGCAGCCGCAGAGCCCACGGCGACCGCAGAAGGCACAGCAGCCGCAGAGCCCACGGCGACCGCAGAAGCCACGGAAGCTGCACGAGCCGGTCGGGCGGCCGGAAGCGAGTCGGCTCCGCGGTCTTCCGCCGGGCCGCGCCGCGCGCGGTCCGCCTCGCAGGGCTCGGCCTCGCAGCGCACCCAGCCCCCTGCCGCATCGCCGGCCGGCCCTGCGCGCCCCGCCGCGGCCCCCCGCAGCTCGGACGCCCCGTGGCACCACGCCCGCCCGGCCTTCGACGACCCGGAACCCGAGCGGAAGCCCCGCCCGGCGCCCGAGCGGAAGCCCGGCCCGGCACCGGAGCAGAACCTCGCTCCGGA